>NZ_QJRK01000064.1:0-32064 GCF_003205245.1 Pseudomonas sp. MB-090624
GGAAGGATTTGAACAGGGTGCATCTTGACTTAATAAAAAATTTCAAGATTGAAGTTTTACCGGAATGGTCTAGGGAGGCCGCGCCGCGCGGGCGGCGCTCGATTTGCGCACCACCACATCCCCCACGACAAGCCCCCCGGGGCTACCCCGATATCTCATGCCATGCGCCGTGCCGGTAAAGGTACGGCGATGGAGCGGCATTGCCCGCGAGGCCGCGCCGCCCGCGCGGCGCATCGCGAGCTGCGCTCGCTCCTACGCTTGTTTCGGGCCAGTTATGCCTGGGCCAGGTGCGCGCGAACGCTTTGGTCCTTGTTTACATACTGCAAATCACTGGCGGGTCGATCCCTGCACAGGCTGACTATGCTGACCGAGCAATTACCTGCTCAAGGATGAACGCAATGCCGAACCCTCATGGCTACAGGCTTCGCCGCGCGCGATGCTCGGTACCAGGCAGGCTTTATATGCTGACTACGGTCACTCATCGACGTAAGCCTTTGTTTCACGACCTCCGCTTCGCACGGTTGGTCATCCAAAACCTTCGTTACGCGGAAGAACAACACCACTGCCGATCGCTGACCTGGGTCGTAATGCCAGACCATGTGCATTGGCTGATTGAGCTGAAAGAAGTGACGCTTGGAACATTGATGCAGCGCTTCAAAAGCCAGTCCAGCAATGCGCTTCAAAAGGCCGGGGCAAAGGGGAAGCCGGTGTGGCAGGCAGGTTATTACGACCGAGCCTTGCGCCGGGACGAGGATGTTTTCAAGATCGCGAGATACATCGTTGCCAATCCGGTAAGGGCCGGACTGGTGACATCGGTTGGCGCATATCCTCATTGGGATGCAGCATGGCTTTAAGGCATCACGATGGAGACGTATCGCACGCCGCCCGCGCCTCGCGACAGTTATGCCTGTGCGGATTGTGCACGAACGCTCCAGGGCATCGCGGGGCATACTAAGAACACAAAAAAAGGGCGACCCGAGGGTCGCCCTTTTTTACCGATCAAACAGAACTCAGTTCTGCTTGGCCATTGCTTCGCGCAGCAGCGCAGCCATGGTGGTGTCGGCAGCAGCTTCCGGAGCGTTTTTCAGGCTCTGGATAGCTTCACGCTCTTCAGCGTCGTCTTTCGACTTGATCGACAGGCTGATAACGCGGGACTTGCGGTCAACGCTGATGATCTTGGCTTCGATCTCTTCGCCTTCCTTCAGAACGTTGCGCGCGTCTTCAACGCGGTCACGGCTGATTTCGGAAGCTTTCAGAGTGGCTTCGATGTCGTCGGCCAGGGTGACGATGGCGCCTTTGGCGTCAACTTCTTTCACGATGCCCTTGACGATAGCGCCCTTGTCGTTGACAGCAACGAAGTTGGAGAACGGATCGTCTTCCAGCTGCTTGATGCCCAGGGAGATGCGCTCGCGCTCTGGGTCAACCGACAGGATGACGGTTTCCAGCTCGTCGCCCTTCTTGAAACGACGTACGGCTTCTTCGCCGGTTTCGTTCCAGGAGATGTCGGACAGGTGAACCAGGCCGTCGATGCCGCCGTCCAGACCGATGAAGATACCGAAGTCGGTGATCGACTTGATGGTACCGGTGATCTTGTCACCCTTGTTGAACTGGCCGGAGAAGTCTTCCCATGGGTTGGACTTGCACTGCTTGATGCCCAGGGAGATACGACGACGCTCTTCGTCGATGTCCAGAACCATGACTTCCACTTCGTCGCCAACCTGAACGACTTTCGACGGGTGGATGTTCTTGTTGGTCCAGTCCATTTCGGAAACGTGTACCAGACCTTCAACGCCTTCTTCCAGCTCAGCGAAGCAGCCGTAGTCGGTCAGGTTGGTTACGCGAGCCTGTACGCGAGTACCTTCTGGGTAACGGGCAGTGATAGCTACCCACGGATCTTCACCCATTTGCTTCAGACCCAGCGAAACGCGGTTGCGCTCACGGTCGAACTTCAGAACGCGTACGTCGACTTCGTCGCCAACGTTAACGATTTCCGATGGGTGCTTGATGCGCTTCCAGGCCATGTCGGTGATGTGCAGCAGGCCGTCGATACCGCCCAGGTCCACGAATGCGCCGTAGTCGGTGAGGTTCTTGACGATACCTTTGACTTGTTGGCCTTCCTGCAGGGTTTCCAGCAGGGCTTCGCGCTCGGCGGAGTTCTCGGCTTCCAGCACGCTGCGACGGGAAACGACAACGTTGTTGCGCTTCTGGTCCAGCTTGATGACCTTGAATTCCAGCTCTTTGCCTTCCAGGTGGGTGGTGTCGCGCACTGGGCGGACATCAACCAGGGAGCCCGGCAGGAACGCACGGATGCCGTTAACGTCGACAGTGAAGCCGCCCTTAACCTTACCGTTGATAACGCCCTTGACCACTTCTTCGGCGGCGAAAGCTGCTTCCAGAACAATCCAGCACTCGGCGCGCTTGGCTTTTTCACGGGACAGTTTGGTTTCGCCAAAGCCGTCTTCGACCGCGTCCAGCGCAACGTGGACTTCGTCACCGACCTTGATGGTCAGTTCGCCAGCTTCGTTGTAGAACTGCTCGAGCGGGATGACACCCTCGGACTTCAGGCCAGCGTGTACGGTAACCCAGTCGCCGTCGATGTCGACAACGATACCGGTGATGATGGCACCCGGCTGAAGATTGAGGGTTTTCAGGCTTTCTTCAAAGAGTTCTGCAAAGCTTTCGCTCATTTTAATTCCTGTAGATTCGGGCGAAACAAACGCCCCTCGCCACATTCCAGACAATGTGGGTCTGTTTAAAGTAAAGGAACGCCGGCAAGACGTTGACTGGTGAACCTGCCTGCTTTCCTGGTGATCAGAGAAGGTCGCGCTGGGCGATCTCGCTCCTGATACGTTGCAACACCTGCTCGATGGACAACTCGGTGGAATCCAGCTGAATGGCGTCTGCCGCTGGTTTCAGCGGGGCCACTGCACGCTGAGTGTCGCGTTCATCACGCGCCCTAATCTCATCCAGCAGACTCGACAGACTAACATCTTCACCCTTGCCCTTCAACTGCAGGTAGCGGCGGCGCGCCCGTTCCTCGGCACTGGCGGTCAGAAATACCTTCAGCGGCGCGTCGGGGAATACCACCGTGCCCATGTCGCGGCCGTCGGCAATCAGCCCAGGCATTTCCCGGAAGGCGCGCTGGCGCTGCAGCAGCGCCTCACGCACGGCAGGCAGCGACGCCACCATCGAGGCACCGGCACCGACGGTTTCGGTGCGGATGACCTGGCTGACGTCCTCACCTTCGAGAATGGTCTGCTGCAGCTTACCGGGCTCGGCGGCGATGAACTGCACATCCAGATGGGCGGCCAGCTTGGTCAGCAGCTCTTCGTTGGTCAGATCGACACCGTGGTTGCTGGCATTGAACGCCAGCAGCCGGTACAGCGCGCCCGAGTCCAGCAGGCGCCAGCCCAGTTCGCGCGCCAGCAAGCCGGCGACCGTACCTTTGCCAGAGCCACTCGGCCCGTCGATGGTGATGATGGGGGCCAGCGTATTCACGACTTGCCCTCTTCTGCCACGCGGATGCCCACTTCGGCGCACAGCGCCAGGAAGTTGGGGAACGACGTGGCAACGTTGGCGCAGTCATGAATGCGGATCGGCGCACTGGCGCGCAGCGAGGCCACGCTGAAGGCCATGGCAATGCGGTGGTCACCGTGGCCATGCACTTCGCCGCCGCCCAGCTGGCCGCCGTCGATGATGATGCCGTCCGGGGTCGGCTCGCACTTGATGCCCAGGGTCAGCAGGCCGTCGGCCATCACCTGGATACGGTCGGACTCCTTCACCCGCAGCTCTTCGGCACCGCGCAGCACGGTACGGCCTTCGGCGCAGGCAGCGGCAACGAACAGCACGGGGAACTCGTCGATAGCCAGCGGCACCAGTTCTTCAGGGATATCGATACCCTTCAGCTTGGCCCCGCGCACACGCAGGTCGGCCACCGGCTCGCCGCCGACTTCACGCTGGTTCTCCAGGGTGATGTCGCCACCCATCAGGCGCAGGATGTCGATGACACCGGTACGGGTCGGGTTGATGCCGACGTGTTCCAGCACCAGTTCGGAGCCTTCGGCGATGGACGCCGCCACCAGGAAGAAGGCTGCCGAGGAGATGTCGGCCGGCACTTCGATGCGGGTGGCGGTCAGCTTGCCCTCAGACTGCAACGAGGCCACCGGGCCATTGCTTTCTACCGCGTAGCCGAAACCGCGCAGCATGCGCTCGGTGTGGTCGCGGGTCGGTGCCGGCTCGGTGACGGTGGTCTTGCCTTCGGCGTACAGGCCGGCCAGCAGCAGGCAGGATTTGACCTGCGCGCTGGCCATCGGCAGCGTGTAGGTCAGCCCCTTGAGCCGGTGGCCGCCGCGAATGGTCAGCGGCGGGCGGCCTTCCGGGCCGGTCTCGACCACGGCACCCATTTCGCGCAGCGGGTTGGCCACACGGTTCATCGGGCGCTTGGACAACGAGGCATCACCGGTCATGGTCACGTCGAACGGCTGGCCGGCCAGCAAGCCGGACAGCAAACGCATCGAGGTCCCCGAGTTGCCTACGTACAGCGGGCCGGGCGGCGGCTTCAGGCCGTGCAGGCCAACACCATGAATGGTCACGCGGCCGTGGTTGGGGCCTTCGATGACCACACCCATGTCACGGAATGCCTGCAGGGTCGCCAGGGCGTCTTCACCTTCGAGGAAGCCTTCGACCTCGGTGGTGCCCTCGGCCAGCGAGCCAAGCATGATCGAGCGGTGAGAAATCGACTTGTCGCCCGGTACACGAATCCGCCCGTTCAGGCGGCCACCCGGTTGGGCCAGGAAAATCAGATCGTTGGCGTTCATAGCGTCCACATAGGCCCGACGGGCCAGGATTTTACTGAAATGCTCGCGGGCAACGCGTGCGCGGGTGAATACACCCAGCAACTGGTGCCCGTCCCCTTCAGCGATAGCGTCGCGCAAGGCGTCGAGATCACTGCGATATGTATCAAGTGTGCGCAGGACAGCATCGCGGTTGGCGAGGAAGATGTCATGCCACATGGTCGGGTCGCTGCCGGCGATCCTGGTGAAATCGCGGAACCCCCCGGCAGCGTACCGGAAGATCTCGAGGTTTTCATTGCGTTTGGCCAGTGAATCGACCAGGCCAAAGGCCAACAGGTGCGGCAAGTGGCTGGTGGCGGCCAGCACTTCGTCGTGGCGCTCGACCGTCATGTGCTCGACATCGGCCTCCAGCGCGCGCCACAGGCGGTCGACCAGGGCCAGTGCGGCCGGGTCGGTTTCGGCCAGCGGCGTGAGAATGACCTTGTGCCGGCGGAACAGGGTGGCGTTGGATGCCTCTACCCCGCTCTGCTCGGAACCGGCGATGGGGTGGCCAGGCACGAAGCGCGGCAGGCGCCGGCCGCTCTCGTTTACAAAAACAGAGCGCGCCTCACGAACAACATTGCCCTTGGCGCTGCCGACGTCGGTGATGATGGCGTTGCCCAGGTCTAGCCGAGCCAGGCGCGCCAGAACTTTCTCCATGGCCAGGATGGGCACGGCCAGCTGGATGACATCGGCGCCCACGCAGGCGGTGGCGAGGTCTTCTTCGCAGCGGTCGACCACGCCCAAGGCTACGGCCTGCTTGCGCGAGGGGGCGTCCAGGTCGACTCCGACCACTTCGCGGCACAGGCCGCTTTCACGCAGGCCCTTGGCGAACGAACCACCGATCAGGCCGAGGCCAACTACGACCAGGCGGTTGATGATGGGCGCGGGTTTGGTTTTTGCTGCATTTACCACTGGTGTGAACCCTGTTCAGAAATCGAGACAGCCTGTGAGACCGCTGGGGCTGCGTTGCAGCCCATCGCAGGCAAGCCAGCTCCCACACCCATCGCAGGCACGCCAGCTCCTACAGGAGTAGTGCAAACCTGGGGGCTTGTGCTGGACCTGTGGGGGACAGCCTGTGAGACCGCTGGGGCTGCGTTGCAGCCCATCGCAGGCACAGGGGCAGTGGAAACCTGGAGGCTTGCGCTGTACCTGTGGGAGCTGGCTTGCCGGCGATGGGGCGCAAAGCGCCCCCAGCGGCCCTGAATCAAAGCACTGCCTTCGGATACGAGCCCAGCACCTTCAGCGCCACAGCCTCCTGGCTGATCTGTTCGAGCACCGCCTTGATCAGTGGGTCGCGGTGGTGGCCAACGAAGTCGATGAAGAACACGTAGGTCCACTTGCCGCTGCGCGACGGGCGGGTTTCGATGCGGGTCAGGTCGATGCCGTTCTGGTGGAACGGCACCAGCAGCTCATGCAGCGCGCCCGGCTTGTTGCTCATCGAAACAATGATCGAGGTCTTGTCGTCGCCGGTGGGCGGCACTTCCTGCTGGCCGATCATCAAAAAGCGCGTGGAGTTGTCTGGGCGGTCTTCGATCTTCTCGGCCAGGCGGGTCAAGCCATACAGGTTGGCAGCCATGTCACCGGCGATCGCCGCCGAGTTCCACTCGCCCTTCACGCGCTTGGCGGCCTCGGCATTACTCGATACCGCCACCCGCTCCACGTTCGGGTAGTGCGCGTCCAGCCACTTGCGGCACTGGGCCAGGGACTGGGCATGGGAATAGATGCGGGTGATGCTGTCGGTCTTGGTGCTCTCCCCCACCAGCAGGTGGTGGTGGATACGCAGCTCGACTTCGCCGCAAATCACCATGTCATGCTCGAGGAAGCTGTCCAGGGTGTGGCTGACAGCACCTTCGGTGGAGTTTTCCACCGGCACTACGCCAAAGTTCACAGCACCGGCTGCCACTTCACGGAACACCTCGTCGATGGCCGCCATCGGGCGGCTGACCACCGCGTGACCGAAGTGCTTCATGGCCGCCGCCTGGGTGAAGGTGCCTTCAGGGCCCAGGTAGGCGATTTTCAGCGGCTCTTCCAGGGCCAGGCACGACGACATGATTTCGCGGAACAGCCGCGCCATTTCTTCGTTGCCCAGCGGCCCTTTATTACGCTCCATCACCCGCTTGAGCACTGCTGCTTCGCGCTCGGGGCGGTAGAACACCGGCTTCTCGCCTTCTTTGAGCGAAGCGGTCTTGACCCGCGCAACCTCTTCGGCACACCGGGCGCGCTCGCTGATCAGCTCGAGGATTTTCTCGTCGAGGCTGTCGATGCGAACGCGCAGGGCTTTGAGTTCCTGTTCCGACATCAGCCGTGCTCCTTCTCGAATTCAGCCATGTAGGCCACCAGCGCTTCCACGGCGTCCAGGCCCAGGGCGTTGTAGATAGAGGCGCGCATCCCGCCCACCGAGCGGTGGCCCTTGAGGTTGAGCAGGCCGCGAGCATCGGCACCGGCGAGGAAGGCCTTGTCCAGGCGTTCATCGGCCAGGCGGAACGGCACGTTCATCCACGAGCGGGCATTGACGCTGATCGGGTTGGTGTAGAACTCGCTGCTGTCGATGAAGCCGTACAGGCGGTCTTTCTTGGCCCGGTTGCGCTGCTCCATGGCCTCGACACCGCCCTGCTCCTTGAGCCACTCGAACACCAGGCCCGAGAGGTACCAGGAGTAAGTGGCCGGGGTGTTGTACATCGAGCCGTTGTCGGCCGACACCTTGTAGTCGAGCATGGTCGGGCAGCTGCTGCGGGCGTGGCCCAGCAGGTCTTCACGCACGATCACCACCACCAGGCCGCTGGGGCCGATGTTTTTCTGCGCGCCGGCGTAAATCAGGCCGAACTGCGACACGTCGATCGGGCGCGAGAGGATGTCGGAGGACATGTCGACCACCAGCGGAACGTCACCGGTCTGCGGCACCCAGTCGAACTGCAGGCCACCGATGGTTTCGTTGGACGCATAGTGCACGTAGGCAGCGTTATTGGTCAGTTTCCAGTCGTTCTGGCCCGGAATGGCCAGGTAATCGTAGGCCTTGGCGCTGGCGGCGACGTTGACGTTGCCGAAGCGGCGCGCTTCCTCGATGGCCTTCTTCGACCAGATACCGGTCTCGATGTAGTCGGCAGTGCCGTTTTCCGGCAGCAGGTTCAGCGGGATTTCAGCGAACTGCTGGCTGGCACCACCCTGCAGGAACAGTACCTTGTAGTTGGAGGGGATAGACAGCAGGTCACGCAGGTCCTGCTCGGCCTTTTCGGCGATGGCCACGTAATCGTCGCTGCGATGGCTCATTTCCATCACCGACAAGCCCTTGCCATGCCAGTCCAGCATTTCAGCCTGGGCGCGCTGCAGAACAGCGGTAGGAAGCGCGGCAGGGCCTGCGCAGAAGTTAAAGGCTCGGTTGCTCACATCCACTCTCGCTCTGCCAAATGGTACAAATTCATTTCTTGCAGGCCGCACGCGCCTCTTTGTGGGAGCGGCCTTGTGTCGCGATAGGGCCGCGAAGCGGCCCCCAGCTTTTTGCAGCGCCGCTGAAATCCTGGGGCTGCTTTGCAGCCCTTTCGCGACACAAGGCCGCTCCTACAAAAAGCTTGCTCGCACCCGGCCAGGCATTGCCTGCAGTTATCAGTCAAACGGGGCGACCTTGGTCGCCCCGTTCGGGTTTTACACCTGCTTACTCCTGCGGGGCCTCTGCGGCGCCTGCAGCTTCGTCATTGTCTGGCACTTCCGCCTCGACACCCTCCTCGCCCGCCTCGACCATATCGTCGAGTTCGTCCTCGGACGGTTCCTGGATCCGCTCCAGGCCAACCAGTGTTTCGTCGGCAGCCAGCTTGATCAAGGTCACACCCTGCGTGTTGCGGCTCAGGCTGGACACTTCGCCAACCCGGGTGCGCACCAGCGTGCCCTGGTCGGAGATCAGCATGATCTCCTCACCTTCATGCACCTGGATGGCGCCGATCAACAAGCCATTGCGCCCCTTGGTGCCCATGGCGATCACGCCCTGGCCGCCACGGCCGCGGCGCGGGAACTTGGACAGCGGGGTACGCTTGCCAAAGCCACGCTCGGAAGCGGTCAGGATCTGCGCGCCGGACTCCGGAATCAGCATGGAAATGATCTGCTGCCCCTTGCCCAGCTTCATGCCCCGCACGCCACGGGCGTTACGGCCCATTTCACGCACCACGCTCTCGGCAAAGCGAATGACCTTGCCAGCGTCGGAGAACATCATCACTTCCTTGGCGCCGTCGGTGATGGCCGCTGCAATCAGGGTATCGCCTTCTTTGAGCTTCAAGGCAATCAGGCCATTGGAGCGCGGGCGGGCGAACTGCACCAGCGGGGTCTTCTTGACGGTACCCGAAGCGGTGGCCATGAAGATGTACGCGCCGGTCGGCTCTGCCACCCACTCAGGGGTGTCGCCGTCTTCTTCGTCAACTTCCTCGGCCTCGACCAGCTCACCTTCGAGCACGGTGTCGTCGGCGTCTTCCAGCTCTTCGTCAAGGTCTGCGTTCTGCTGCAGGGCCTCGAGGTCCACCTGCAGCATGGCGGTGATGCGCTCACCCTCTTCCAGCGGCAGCAGGTTCACCAGCGGGCGACCACGGGCGGCACGCGATGCTTCCGGAATTTCGTAGGTCTTTTTCCAGTACACCTTGCCCTTGCTGGAGAACAGCAGCAGCGTGGCGTGGCTGTTGGCGACCAGCAGGTGCTCGATGTAGTCCTCGTCCTTCACGCCGGTCGCCGACTTGCCTTTGCCGCCACGGCGCTGGGCCTGGTAAGCGGACAACGGCTGGGTCTTGGCGTAACCACCGTGGGAAATGGTGACCACGCGCTCTTCTTCCGGGATCATGTCGCCGTAGTTGAGGTCGTGGCTGGCATTGAGGATTTCGGTGCGGCGGGCATCGCCGTACTCGGCGCGGATGGCCTCCAGCTCTTCGCGGATCACTTCCATCAGGCGCTCGGCGCTGTTGAGGATGCGGATCAGCTCGCCGATCTGCTCGAGAATTTCCTGGTACTCGGCCAGCAGCTTCTCGTGCTCCAGGCCGGTCAGGCGGTGCAGGCGCAGGTCGAGAATGGCCTGGGCCTGTTCCGGCGACAGGAAGTATTTGCCATCGTGCAGGCCATACTGCTCGGGCAGGTCTTCAGGGCGGCAGGCCTCGGCACCGGCGCGCTCGACCATGACCTGCACGGCACTGGACTCCCACGGCGTGGAAATCAGGGCTTCCTTGGCCTCGGAAGGCGTAGGCGAAGCCTTGATCAAGGCAATGACCGGGTCGATGTTGGACAGCGCAACCGCCTGGCCTTCAAGGATGTGGCCGCGTTCGCGGGCCTTGCGCAGCTCGAAGACAGTGCGGCGGGTCACCACTTCACGGCGGTGACGGACGAACGCTTCGAGCAGGTCCTTGAGGTTGAGCAGCCGCGGGCGGCCGTCCACCAGGGCCACCACGTTGATGCCGAATACGCTCTGCAGCTGGGTTTGCTGGTAGAGGTTGTTGAGCACCACCTCCGGCACTTCGCCGCGGCGCAGCTCGATGACGATGCGCATGCCGTCCTTGTCGGACTCGTCGCGCAGCTCGGTGATGCCTTCGATCTTTTTCTCTTTGACCAGCTCGGCGATCTTCTCGATCAGCCGCGCCTTGTTCAGCTGGTACGGCAGCTCGGTGATCACGATCTGCTGGCGGCCACCGACCTTGTCGATGTCTTCGACCTCGGAGCGGGCACGCATGTAGATGCGGCCGCGGCCGGTGCGGTAGGCCTCGATGATGCCTTGGCGACCGTTGATGATGCCGGCTGTCGGGAAGTCCGGGCCGGGGATGAACTGCATCAGTTCATCGACGGTGACTTCCGGGTTGTCGATCAGCGCCAGGCAACCGTCGATGACTTCGCCAAGGTTGTGCGGCGGAATGTTGGTCGCCATACCCACGGCGATACCGCTGGAACCGTTGACCAGCAGGTTGGGGATACGCGTGGGCATGACCGCCGGGATCTGCTCGGTGCCGTCGTAGTTGGGCACCCAGTCGACGGTTTCCTTGTGCAGGTCGGACAGCAGCTCGTGGGCCAGCTTGGTCATGCGCACTTCGGTGTATCGCATGGCCGCGGCATTGTCGCCGTCCACCGAACCGAAGTTGCCCTGGCCATCGACCAGCAGGTAGCGCAGCGAGAAGGGCTGGGCCATACGCACGATGGTGTCGTAGACCGCAGTGTCGCCGTGCGGGTGGTACTTACCGATCACGTCACCGACCACACGGGCGGATTTCTTGTACGGCTTGTTCCAGTCGTTGCCCAGTTCGCTCATCGCATAGAGAACGCGACGATGCACGGGCTTCAAGCCGTCACGTGCATCGGGCAGCGCTCGCCCGACAATCACGCTCATCGCGTAGTCGAGGTAGGACTGTCTCAGTTCGTCTTCGATATTGACCGGGAGGATTTCTTTGGCCAGTTCGCCCATGAGAAGCCTGATTCCTTTTTCTGGTGAAACTTCGCAGCTCCATCAAGGGCCGAACGAAGCTCGCCGCCGCAGCGCATAAGGGTGCGACGACTTACGACAAATCAATGAGTTGTGCCATGGATCTGCGCAATGAAGGCCGCCGTGATGGGCGGTCTTGGAAACTGCCGGATGTTACCACAAAGGCGGGTGCGGTGGGGAGATCTGTACGGCGGTGCACGGTCATTGTGGGAGCGGCCTTGTGTCGCGAAAGGGCTGCGCAGCAGCCCCTGCAATTTTTGCGTCTTCGCCAAGATCCCGGGGCCGCTTTGCGGCCCAATCGCGACACGAGGCCGCTCCCACAAGGTACGCGTGTTTCAGGTTATCAATGCAGGCGCTTGCGGCACATCAACTGCGCCAGCTTGGCGGTATCCGGACGTTCGACAATGCCGCGCTCGGTCACGATCACGTCGATCAGGTCTGCCGGGGTCACGTCGAACACCGGGTTGAACACCTCGACCTCCGGGGCCACCCGGGTGCCGGCGTAATCCAGCAGTTCATCGGCCTCACGCACTTCCAGGGGGATATCCTCGCCGGTCGCCAGGTTCAGGTCGATGCTGGTGCTGGGCGCCACCACCATGAAGCGCACGCCATGGTGCATGGCGCTGACCGCCAGCTGGTACGTGCCGATCTTGCCAGCCATGTCGCCATTGGCGGCAATGCAGTCCGCCCCCACCACCACCCAGGTGATGCCCTTGGTCTTCATCAGGTGGGCCAGCGCCGAATCGGCGCACAGGGTGGTCGGGATGCCTTCGTTGGTCAGCTCCCACGCGGTCAGGCGCGAGCCCTGCAGCCAGGGGCGCGTCTCGCCGGCATACACCCGCTCGACCATGCCTTCGAGGTAACCGGCACGGATCACCCCCAGCGCGGTGCCGAAGCCGCCACTGGCCAGCGCACCGGCATTGCCATAGGTGAGCAGGGTCTGGGCGTTGCCCTGGTGGCGGCGGATCAGCTCGGTGCCGTGCTGGGCCATGGTCAGGTTGGCTTCACGGTCGCTTTCGTGAATGGCCAGCGCTTCGGCCTCGCACGCGGCCAGCACGTCTTCGTCCGGGCGCAGGCGCTGCAGGCGCTCGCGCATGCGGTTCAGTGCCCAGAACAGGTTGGCAGCCGTGGGGCGCGCCTCGGCCAGGGTGAGAAAGTCCTCTTCCAGGTCCAGCTCCCAGTCACCACCTTCGGCCAGCCGCTCTTCCAGGGCCAGCACCAGGCCGTAGGCCGCCGCGATACCGATCGCCGAAGCACCGCGCACCGCCATGTCGCGGATCGCGGCTGCCACCTGCGCGACATTGTCGCAGGCCAGCCAGCACTCCCGGGACGGCAGCAGGCGCTGGTCGAGCAGGTGCAGGACGCCGCCCTGCCAGCGGATCGCGGTCACCTTCTCCGCCGCCAATAGTCGCTCGCGCATTGCCTCTCCCTGTCGTTCGGATATCAAAAGCCGGCGATTATAGCGAGCCTGGGGGCCGAGCGCTCGGGTATACTCCGGCCTTTTCGAGCGCAAGCCGCAAGCTACGAGCGGCAGGAAAAAGCGAATGCGTACAAGGTCTGCTTTTTCTTGCTGCCTGGGGCTTGCAGCTTGCAGCTTAATAGCCAAGCTTCTGAGGACTGCCCAATGAGCAACGTCGACCGCGCCGAAATCGCCAAGTTCGAAGCGCTGGCCCACCGCTGGTGGGACCGTGAAAGCGAGTTCAAGCCGCTGCATGAAATCAACCCGCTGCGCGTCAACTGGATCGACGAACGCGCCAGCCTGGCCGGCAAGAAGGTGCTGGACGTAGGTTGCGGCGGCGGCATCCTCAGCGAAGCCATGGCCCTGCGCGGCGCCAGCGTTACCGGTATCGACATGGGCGAGGCGCCGCTGGCCGTGGCCCAGCTGCACCAGCTGGAGTCTGGCGTGCAGGTGGAGTACCGGCAGATCACCGCCGAAGCGCTGGCCGAAGAAATGCCTGAACAATTCGATGTGGTCACCTGCCTGGAAATGCTCGAGCACGTACCCGACCCGTCGTCGGTGATCCGTGCCTGCTACCGCATGGTCAAGCCGGGCGGCCAGGTGTTCTTCTCCACCATCAACCGCAACCCCAAGGCCTACCTGCTGGCCATCGTTGGCGCCGAGTACATCCTGAAGATGCTGCCGCGCGGCACCCATGACTTCAAGAAGTTCATCCGCCCCTCCGAACTGGGCGCGTGGAGCCGTGATGCCGGCCTGCAGGTCAAGGACATCATCGGCCTGACCTACAACCCGCTGACCAAGCACTACAAGCTGAGCAGCGACGTCGACGTCAACTACATGATCCAGACCCTGCGCGAGGAATGAGCATGCGTTTGCGAGCGGTACTCTTCGACATGGACGGCACCCTGCTCGACACGGCGCCGGACTTCATCGCCATCTGCCAGGCCATGCTCGCCGAACGCGGCCTGCCGCCGGTCGATGACACGCTGATCCGCGGGGTGATTTCCGGCGGTGCGCGGGCCATGGTCGCCGCCACCTTCGCCATGGACCCTGCAGCCGAAGGCTTCGAGGCCCTGCGCCTGGAGTTCCTCGAGCGCTACCAGCGCGACTGCGCGGTGCACAGCAAGCTGTTCGACGGCATGGCCGAACTGCTGGCCGACATCGAGAAAGGCAAGCTGCTGTGGGGCGTGGTCACCAACAAACCGGTGCGCTTCGCCGAGCCGATCATGCAGCAACTGGGCCTGGCCGAGCGTTCGGCGCTGCTGATCTGCCCGGACCATGTGAAAAACAGCAAGCCGGACCCGGAGCCGCTGATCCTGGCCTGCAACACCCTGAACCTGGACCCGGCCAGCGTGCTGTTCGTCGGCGACGACTTGCGCGACATCGAGTCGGGCCGTGACGCCGGCACCCGTACCGCCGCGGTGCGCTACGGCTATATTCACCCAGAAGACAACCCCAACCACTGGGGCGCCGACGTGGTGGTGGACCACCCGCTGGACCTGCGCAAGGTGATCGACAGCGCGTTGTGCGGCTGCTGAAGCTGCTGAAGCTGCTGAAGCTGCTGAAGCTGCTGAAGCTGCTGAAGCTGCTGAAGCTGCTGAAGTTGCAAGTTGCAAGTTGCAAGTTGCAAGCCACAAGCTGCAGCAGCCCACATCGCCCAGCTTTTTCTTGTAGCTTGTAGCTTGTAGCTTGAAGCTAAAAGCCCCGAATCAAGGACAGAACCATGTTCGACTACACCGCCCGCCCCGACCTGCTCAAAGGCCGGGTCATCCTGGTTACCGGTGCCGGCCGCGGCATCGGCGCTGCTGCTGCCAAGGCCTACGCCGCGCTGGGCGCCACCGTGCTGTTACTGGGCAAGACCGAAGCCAACCTGAACGAGGTCTACGACCAGATCCTGGCCGCCGGGCATCCGCAGCCGGTGGTCGTTCCGTTCAACCTGGAAACCGCGCAGGCACATGAGTACGACGACCTGGCGGTCATGATCGAAGAGCAGTTCGGCCGCCTTGACGGCCTGCTCAACAACGCCTCGATCATCGGCCCGCGCACGCCGCTGGAACAGTTGTCAGGCGATCATTTCATGCGCGTGATGCACATCAACGTCGATGCCACGTTCATGCTCACCAGCACCCTGCTGCCGCTGCTGAAGCTGTCGGAAGACGCCTCGGTGGTGTTCACCAGCAGCAGCGTGGGGCGCAAGGGCCGTGCCTACTGGGGCGCCTACGGCGTGTCGAAGTTCGCCACCGAGGGCCTGATGCAGACCCTGGCCGACGAACTGGAAGGCGTGGCGCCGGTGCGGGCCAACAGCATCAACCCCGGGGCCACGCGCACAGCGATGCGGGCGCAGGCTTACCCTGGCGAGAACCCGCAGAACAACCCGCTGCCTGAAGAAATCATGCCCGTGTACCTGTACCTCATGGGGCCGGACAGCAAGGCCGTGAATGGGCAGGCGCTGAACGCCCAGTAACGACTGGGATTGCGGGGGCCGCAGCGCGGCCCATCGCGGCCTTGCTTCGCAGCGGGCCGGGCCTACCCGGCGGCCAACGCCGGGCGCATACGCCCCTGCTGGCGCCCCTCAAGCTGCATGCACCGTTCCAGGAACAGGAACATGCAGTCGTAGCTCTTACAGATCGCCCTGCGCAACTCGGTGCGCAAGCCCAGGCTGGGGTTCTCGCCGGCCAGGGTACAGATGATTTCCAGCGCTTCCCACGGGTGCGCATCGTCATACTGGGCGTGCATCTTCAGCCATTTCATCGCCCGCTTGCGCCCTTCCTCCGGGAAGCCCATGGCGTAGGTGTCGGTCGAACACACCACTGCCGACCATTCGCCCGTCGCGCCTTCGATGGCATAGTTGGTCGCGGCCATGGCAATGGCCAGGTTCTCGGTGGCACACACCCGCCAGCACCAGTCGTTCAGGCCGTTGAGCTCCGGCGGCACGTCCTGGGCCTGCAGGTCGTGCAGGTGCACACCATGCGCCTGGCACCAGTTCACCCAGTAATCGGCATGGTTGAGCTCGACCCGGATATTGCGCATCAGCCAGCGCCGTGCCATGTCCTCACCCTGGTGCCGACCGTAGCGGGTCTTGGTCAGGTTGTGGGCCATGTACAGCGAGAACTGCTCCACCACCGGCCAGCCGCCAATCAGGTACTGGCGAATGGTCGATTGCTTCAGCTGGCCATCGCGCAGGCGTGCATAGAACTCATGCTCCACGACCCGGCGCTTGCTCTCGCGGCAATCTTCAATCAGTTGCTGAGCCCATTGGGGGTAACTGGCCGGGTCCATCAACGGCCCGATACGAACGAATGCATCAATCACTTTCAGCTCCTTGGTCCTTGTGATTTCCAGCTAACGAAAGGTGCCAGGTGCACGCTGCAACAGAGGCCGGGCGGCGATCCGTTGGCGCTGCAGACTGTCACAGGTGAACACCTGGGGGCGTTCGATCAGGTAGCCCTGGGCGTAATCCACGCCAATTTCCTGCAGGGCCTGCTCGATCAGGGGCGTTTCGACAAACTCGGCGATGGTGCGCTTGCCCATCACATGGCCGATATGGTTGATGACTTCGACCATGGCCCGGTTGACCGGGTCGTCGAGCATGTCCTTGACGAAACTACCGTCGATCTTGAGGTAATCCACGGGCAAATGCTTGAGGTAGGCGAACGAGGACATGCCGGCGCAGAAATCATCGAGCGAGAAGCGGCAACCCAGGCCCTTGAACTCGTTGATGAAGCGGATGGCGCTACCCAGGTTGGCGATGGCGCTGGTTTCGGTGATTTCGAAGCAGATCATCCGCGGCGGAATGGCGTACTCGACAAATAGCCGCTGCAGGTATTCCAGGAACTTGTCATCGCCGATGCTCGACCCCGACAAGTTGATCGCGCAGGTCGACAGCGGCCCTTCCCGCCCCTCGTCCAGGCACTGGCGGATGACCATGAATACATTGCGCACCACCCAGCGGTCCAGCGCCGTCATCAGGCCGTAGCGTTCGGCGGCCGGAATGAAGCTGCTGGGCAGGATGGTGCGGCCGCTTTCGTCGTGCAGGCGCAGCAGAATTTCGATATGGCCCGGCCCCTCGAAGGTTTTCAGCGGGGCGATTTCCTGCGCGTACAGGCAAAACCGGTTCTCTTCCAGGGCAACATGCAAACGCTGTATCCAGGCCATTTCGCCAAAGCGCATGGACAGCTCGCTGTCGTCGGCGTGGTACACCTGTACGCGGTTGCGGCCTTTTTCCTTGGCCATGTAGCAGGCCATGTCCGCGGCACGTAACGAGGCTTCAAGGGTGCTGGGGGCCTGGGCCATGTGCACCAGGCCTATGCTGACCGTGGTCACGAACGGGCGGCCTTTCCACACGAAGTGCAGGCTTTGCACCAGCTGGCGCAGTTGCTCGGCGATGCGCTCGGCCTGGTCGCTGGGGCAGTTTTCCAGCAACACGCCAAATTCGTCGCCCCCCAGCCGCGCCAAGGTGTCGCCCTCACGCAGGCCAGACTGCAGCACGGCACAGATGTGCCGCAGCAGTTCGTCGCCAGCGGCGTGGCCGCAGGTGTCATTGACCAGCTTGAACTGGTCCAGGTCCAGGAACATCAGTGAATGCCGCCCGGCCTGGCGGGCCAGGCCATTGAGCGCCTGCTCCAGGCGGTATTCGAACTCGCGGCGGTTGGCCAGCCCGGTCAGCGCATCATGGGTAGCCTGCCAGGACAGGTTGGCAATGTACTGGCGCTCCTGGGTCATGTCGTGCAGCACCAGCACAATGCCGGCAACCTGGCCGTCATTGACGATCGGCGAGCCCACCAGGTTGATCGATACCGTGCTGCCGTCCAGGCGCTGGATCAGCCGCGCATGCTCGGCGCCGCCATTGAGGCTGCCGTTTAGCACCTGTTCGACCAGGCTGGTGCCGTTTTCTTCGGCGTGCTCGTCGACCAGGCTGAACAATGCCGAAAGCGGTAACCCTTGGGCCTGCGCGGCCTGCCAGTGGGTCAGCTGTTCGGCGGCCGGGTTCATGTAGCCGATGCAGCCCTCCACATCGGTGGTTATCACCGCGTCGCCGATAGCCTGCAGGGTAATCTGCGCCCGCTCTTTTTCTTCCTGCAGGGCACTGGCGAAGGCCTGGCGCTGGGCCAGCAGCTTGCTCGAGCGGCGCCAGGCAATGCTGATCAGGAACATGGCCGTCAGCAGGTTGGTGAACAGCAGCACCCGCAGCAGCATGCGCGACCCTTCGCCCAGCGCATCGCTGAAGGCCTTGGCCGCCGGCGTTACCCCTTCGTTGATGCTGACGATGCGCGCTTTCCATGCCTCGACCGCAGCGGCGTCCACTGGGCCTGCAGCGAAGCGCTGGTGCATCTCGCCTGCCAGCACATCCAGCTTCTCCAGGTAATCGTCACCGACATTCCAGTAGTCGATGGCGGTCTGCATGTAGCTGATGTTGCGGAAGTTGCGGTAGAACCAGATGATGCGTTGCACATCGTCGGCGTGGTTGCCGCCCTGAAGTACCGCCTGGCGCGCGGCTTCCAGGTCGGGGTGCGGCTGGTCGAGCAACTCGCGCACCTTCTGGTCGCCCTGGGGCACGGTTATGGCCTGGCGATAGCGCTGGTAGGTACTCTCGTCGCGGGTCTCGGCGTACAGGTTGAGGTAATAGATGGCATCTTTCTGCGCCTTGGACCACAAACTCTCGCCCGCAACGTAAGCGCGCACGGACGACAGCGTGTACAGGCTGAGACTACCCAGCGCCACCTGGAAGACCACGACGGCGATGAAGGGCCAGGTAATGCCCAGCAGCTTTGGCGCTTCGAGTGTGCGATGTCCCTTCATGGAGTCCCTGTCACAGAGCAGATAAGGCGCAAATCGACCCAGACAAGCACAGCGTAGGCCATTTGCCATCGCTGTGAAGGGGATTTATGACAAGGCAGCGGGGGGCTTTGCGCAGCCTGGGTCGGCCCAGGATTCAGCTCTGCTGCAGATGCCCGTACAGCTTGGCATACAACCCGCCTTCGGCAATCAGCTGCTGGTGGTCGCCATCTTCCGCCACATGCCCACCATCGAACACCAGCACCCGGTCGGCCTGTTTCACGGCCGACAGGCGGTGGGCGATGATCAGCGTGGTGCGGCCACTGAGGAAGCGCGCCAAGGCCTGGTGCAGGTTGTATTCGGTGGCCGCGTCCAGCGCCGACGTGGCCTCGTCGAGGATCACCACCTTGGGCTCGGCCAGCACCATGCGGGCGATGGCCAGGCGCTGGCGCTGGCCGCCGGACAGGCGCACACCCGACCGCCCCACCACACTGTCCAGGCCCTGCGGCAAGGCGGCGATGGTGGCGTCCAGCTGGGCGATGCGCAGCGCCTGCCAACAGGCCTCGTCACTGCAGTCACGGCCCATGGTGAGGTTGGCACGCACGGTGTCATTGAACAGCGATGGGTGCTGCAGTACCACTGCCACGTTTTCGCGCAGGGTTTCCAGGCCGATTTCCTGCAAGCTGGCCCCGCCAAAGCGGATGGTCCCGGCCTGGGCGCTGTACAAGCCCAGCAGCAGTTGCACCAGGGTGCTCTTGCCGCCGCCGCTGGCACCGACAATGGCCACCTTCTCACCCGGCGCGATCGACAGGTCGAGGTGGTCGAGCACGGGCTCATCGGCATAGGCAAAACGCAGGTCACGCACCTCGATACCGACCGTGTCACGGCCGGCGAACGGGTCGCTGGCCGCCGGGTACTGCGGCTCGTCGGCCCGCGCCAGCAGCTCGTTGAGGCGGTTGAGGGCGCCGCCGGCGGCATAGTAGGCGTATTGCAGGTTGAGCAACTGCTCGACCGGGCCGATCATGAACCACAGGTAGCTGAACACCGCCAGCATCTGGCCGATCGACAGGTCGGAAAACAGCACGGTCAGCATGGCCGCCGCGCGGAAAATATCGATACCGAACTGGAACAGCAAACCACTGGCGCGGCCACTGGCGTCGCTTTTCCATTGCGAGTCGACGGCATAGTCGCGCACTTCGCGGGCGCGCAGGCCCAGCCGGCCGAGGAAATAGCCCTGGCGGTTGCCGGCGCGTATTTCCTGTATCGCATCGAGGGTTTCCGCCAGGGCCTGGGTGAACCGCGCGGTGCTGTCGTTCTCGAGCTTTTTGAGGTGCTTGACGCGTTTGCCCAACTGCACTGTGAAGTAGATCACCAGCGGGTTGAACAGCAGGATCAGCAACGCCAGTTGCCAGTGCATCCAGATCAGGATGGCGGCCGTGCCGGTCAAGGTGAGCATGGCCACCAGGAAGCGGCTAAGGGTTTCGCCCACGAACTTGTCGAGGGTGTCCAGGTCGGTGACCAGGTGCGTGGTGACCGTGCCACTGCCCAGGCTTTCGTATTCCTGCAGCGAAATACGCTTGAGCCGCTCGATCAGGCGGATGCGCAGGCGGTAGACGATGTCCTTGGCCAGGCCGGCGAACAATTTGGCCTGCACCACGTTGAAGGCCAACGCGGCCAGGCGCAGGCACAGGGTAAGGCACAGCATCAGGCCGATGTAGCCGGCAGCCACCTGCCAGCCCGACGGCAGCAGGTGGTTCATCCACTTCAGTGCCGCATCGCCATGGCCGAGTAGCACTTCGTCTACCAGCAACGGCAGCAACAGCGGGATGGGCACGCTGCAGCAGGCCGCGAGCACGGCGATCAGGTTGGCCGACCAGAGCTGCTTGCGGTGGTGCAGGGCCAGCCGGCGGATTTCCGCCCAGCTCAGCCGATCAGCCGCCGTGCAGGGCTTGCCCGGTACCGGGTCGGGGGACCCAGGCAGGTCAAGCACAGGTGGCCTGCTGCAGCCAGCGGCCGAGCAATGGTTGCAGGCGCTCCAACGGCTGGTAGCCGTTGGTCAACAGCGCCAGTTGGCCGTTGCGCTCGGCGAGCAGGGTCGGAAAACCGGCGATGCCCAGGTCCTGGGCCCAGACGAAATCGGCCGCGGTGGCGGCGCGGGTATCGGCCTGGGCGAAGGTGGCGGCGAATGCGGCACGGTCGAAACCGGCTTGTTCAGCTAGGTCGACCAGCTGTGGTGCAGTGGTCACGTCCATGCCCTGCTCGTAGAACGCGCGCTGGATCAGCGCCAGCAGCGGCCAGACGCGCTCGCCAGCCAGTTCGCGGGCGCTGACCAGGGCGCGGCAGGCCGGCTCGGTGTCGTAGACGAAACCGTCCGGCATGGCCCCTTCGAAGCGGAACGCCTGGCCCGTGGCGTCGGCCACCGCCTGCCAGTGTTCGAGGATGTACTTGCGCGTGGCGCTGTCCAGCGCACTGCCGCCCGTGCGCAGCCCGCCCACCACCAGGTGGGTGGGCACACCCGCCTCATGCGCCTGGGCGATCAGGGCCGCGGCCACTGGCGCGAAACCCCAGCACCAGGAGCACATCGGGTCCATCACATAGATCAGGCGGGCAGACATGCATCAGGCCTCGGCTTTGTAGTTGTAACCGATCGGGTGCGGCAGGTTGCGCGCCTTGGCCAGCTCGATCTGCTTCTGCCGGTCGATGGCGCTGCGGCGGGTCTTTTCGCTCAGGGTGTCCCAGCAATGCGGGCAGCTGACACCTGGCGAATAGTGCTCGGACGCGCGCTCCTGGGCATTGATCGGGTGGCGGCAGGCGTGGCACTGGTCGTACTCGCCCTCGCTCAGGTCATGGCGCACCGTGACGCGGTTGTCGAAGACGAAGCAGTCACCATCCCACAGGCTTTGTTCCTGAGGCACTTCCTCGAAGTACTTCAGGATGCCGCCCTTGAGATGATAGACCTCCTCGAAGCCTTCACCGAGCATATAGCTGGAGGCTTTTTCGCAGCGGATGCCGCCGGTGCAGAACATGGCTACCTTCTTGTGCTTGCTGGGGTCGAAGTTGGCCTTGATGTACTCGGGGAACTCGCGGAAGGTTTCGGTCTTGGGGTCGATGGCGCCCTTGAAGGTGCCGATGGCCACTTCGTAGTCGTTGCGGGTGTCGATCAGCAGCACTTCCGGGTCGCTGATCAGGGCGTTCCAGTCCTTGGGCTCGACGTAGGTGCCCACGGCCTGGTTGGGGTCCACGCCGGGCACACCGAGGGTGACGATCTCTTTCTTGAGCTTGACCTTGGTGCGGTAGAACGGCTGTTCGTCGCAGTACGACTCTTTATGGTCGACATCGACCAGGCGTGGGTCGCTGCGCAGCCAGGCCAGCAGGCCGTCGATGCCTTCGCGGGTGGCCGACACGGTGCCGTTGATGCCCTCATGGGCCAGCAGCAGGGTGCCCTTGACCTGGTTGTCGAGCATGGCTTTGAGCAGTGGCTCGCGCAACTCGACGTAGTCTTGCAGGGTAACGAACTTGTACAGCGCCGCGACGACGATGGCTTGGGACATGAAGCAGGTTCTCCAGGTGGTTGCCCTCGTAAGGGGCGGACCGGGTTTGACGGTGTGGCAAAAAAACAGGGGGCGCTTTGCGCCCCTTTCGCGACACAAGGCCGCTCCTACAGGGACCGCACCCGCCATCAGGCTGTGCAGTCGCTGTAGCAGCGGCCTCGTGTCGCGAAAGGGCCGCAAAGCGGCCCCCGGATCTTGCAGGATTCTACCAGAACAACAGCAAGGTTTCAGTGCCCGCCGCCGGCGCATACCGGCGAGGCCGGTACAGCGCCGACCTTGGCCCACTCTTCGCCGGTGTAGGTATGAATGGCCAGGGCGTGGATCTGGCCCATCAGCTCACCCATGGTGGCGTACACCTTCTGGTGGCGCTTGACGCTGTTCAACCCGGCAAACTGCTCGCTGACGATCACTGCCTTGTAGTGGGTCTCCTGACCACGACTGTGCATGTGGCTTTCATCGAGCACTTGCAGGTGTTGCGGCGCCAGGCTGGCCAGCTGCTGTTCGATACGCTGTTGCATGGTCATTGCGGCTTACTCACTTCTTCGCTGGGGCGGCGGCCTTGCCAGCGTTCGGGTCCAGCTCTTTGGTCATGTCTTCGAGCAGCTTGTTCACCACCGGTACGGCCGGCTCGAGGCTCTGCTGGGTCAGCTGCGCCGACTGCTGGGTGACCTTGGGCATTTCGCGCAACACTTTCTTGCCCAGCGGCGACTCGTAGAACTTGACCAGGTCCTTGAGTTCCTGCTCGGTGAAGGTCTGGGTGTACAGGTCTACCATCTTCGGCTTCAGCTTGTTCCAGCCAATGGCGTTGTCCAGCGCGGCGTTGGCCTTGGCCTGGTAGCTTTCCAGCACCGGCTGCTTGCTGGCCGGGGCTTTGGTCTGGGCGAAGCGCTGGGCGAACATCTGCTGGACCTGCATGTACACCGGGGTGCCCAACTTGTCGGCGTTGGCCAGGGTCAGGAATTTCTCGGCAGCAGCGTTGTGGCTGGCGGTGGCAGCGAGTACCTGGCCGCTGGCGCAAACCAGGGCAACGGCGGCACAAAGGACACGGAGACGGGTCATTGCATTTCCTTCAGAGAGAGGGAGGCGGGTACCTCAGAGTAGAGCATTCTGCGCCGTGGTAGCGCGGTGCTCAAGTGGCACGACGAGCGACTGAACCGCTCGGTCGAATCAAGGCCTAAACTGCGAATTCGAACTACACAGGAGTGAGTACAGAATGAGCCGTATCGAGACAGACAGCCTGGGCCCGGTCGAAGTTCCTGAGCACGCCTACTGGGGTGCGCAGACCCAGCGTTCGCTGATCAACTTCGCCATCGGCAAGGAACGCATGCCGCTCGCGGTGGTGCACGCCCTGGCGCTGATCAAGAAGGCCGCGGCACGCGTCAACGACCGCAATGGCGACCTGCCGGCCGACATCGCCCGGCTGATCGAACAGGCCGCCGACGAGGTGCTGGCGGGCAAGCACGACGACCAGTTCCCGCTGGTCGTCTGGCAGACGGGCAGCGGCACCCAAAGCAACATGAACGTCAACGAGGTGATTGCCGGGCGGGCCAACGAACTGGCAGGCCAGGGCCGGGGCGGCAAAACGCCCGTGCACCCCAACGACCATGTCAACCGCTCGCAAAGCTCCAACGACTGCTTCCCGACCGCCATGCACATTGCCGCGGCGCAGGCCGTGCAGGAAAAACTGCTGCCTGCCATCGGCGAACTGTCGGCCGGGCTGGCCGAACTGGCGGCGCGGCACAACAAACTGGTCAAGACCGGCCGCACGCACATGATGGATGCCACGCCGATCACCTTCGGCCAGGAGGTATCGGCCTTTGTTGCCCAGTTGGATTACGCCCAACGCGCCATTCGTGCCACCCTGCCGGCCGTGTGCGAACTGGCCCAGGGCGGTACCGCCGTGGGCACCGGGCTGAATGCCCCGCACGGGTTTGCCGAAGCCATTGCCGCCGAACTGGCAGCAGAGTCCGGGCTGCCGTTCGTCACCGCGCCAAACAAGTTCGCCGCCCTGGCCGGCCATGAACCGCTGACCAGCCTGGCCGGCGCGCTGAAAACCCTGGCAGTGGCCCTGATGAAAATCGCCAACGACCTGCGCCTGCTGGGCTCCGGGCCGCGTGCCGGGTTGGCCGAGGTACGCCTGCCGGCCAACGAGCCGGGCAGCTCGATCATGCCGGGCAAGGTCAACCCTACCCAGTGCGAGGCGCTGTCGATGCTGGCGTGCCAGGTATTGGGCAACGATGCGGCGATCGGCTTTGCCGCCAGCCAGGGGCATTTGCAGTTGAACGTGTTCAAGCCGGTGATCATCCACAACCTGTTGCAGTCGGTCGAGTTGCTGGCCGATGGCTGCCGCAACTTCCAGCAGCACTGCGTGGCGGGTATCGAGCCCGACGCCCAGCAGATGGCCGCACACCTGGAACGCGGGTTGATGCTGGTGACCGCGTTGAACCCGCACATCGGTTATGACAAAGCCGCGGAGATCGCCAAGAAGGCCTACAGCGAAGGCAAGACCCTGAGGGAGGCCGCGCTGGAGTTGAAGTACCTGACCAATGAGCAGTTCGACCAGTGGGTAAGGCCGGAGAACATGCTGGCACCGGGTGGTAAAGGCTAAATTATTGATTGCCTGTACTGGCCCCATCGCTGGCAAGCCAGCTCCCACAGGGATCGCCTTAGGGCTCACAGGTGTTTGCCACAAGGTATGGCAGCGCCTGTGAGATCGAGCGCCGCCCGCGCGGCGCAATCGCGAGCTGCGCTCGCTCCTACGTTTGTTTCGGGCCAGTAACGCCTGTGACAGGCGCGCGCGGCCGCATTGTTTGTACGGCGCGATATTGAGGCATGCACCAAGGCGTCCGCGCGCGAATCCCACAGGAATAATTGGCCCGAAACAAACGTAGGAGCGAGCGCAGCTCGCGATTGCGCCGCGCGGGCGGCGCTCGATCTCACAGGCGCTGAAGATGCTGCTCCGGCTACCCTTGCCAGGAACCATAGAATCTCCCACAGGGTGCGCAATGCGCAGGCCTGAGGTAACCCCTGTGGGAGCTGGCTTGCCAGCGATGGGGCCAGTACAGGCGATCAAGGGACCTGGGCCAACCGCGCCCTGCGGGCCCGCCAGCCGGCCACCAGCGATGGCCCCAACGCCACCAGGGCCGAGCCGAACACCACCGTCACCGCCCCCACATAGCCCAGCGCATTGATGTCTTCAGCGTGCACATAGTCAGGCCATACCAGCGCCGCCAGCGCCACTGCAACAAAAGTCACCAGCGGCGTCAGTGCCAGCGTGGCACTCACCCGTGATGCCTCCCAGTGCGCCAGCGCTTCGGCGAACGCGCCATAAGCCACCAGGGTATTCAGGCAGCACGCCAGCAACAGCCAGCCCTGCACCGGGGTCAGTTGCAACGCCTGCAGCGGGTGCACCCAAGGCGTGAGCAGCGCGGCGCAACTGAGGTATATCACCATCATGACCTGCTGCGAATGCCACACCGTCAACAACTGCTTCTGGCTCAGCGCATAGAACACCCAGATGCTGGTGGCCAGCAATATGGTCAGCACACCCGTGGTGTAGGCCCCCAGCGAGGTCAGCAGTTCGTCCAGGCGCTGGTTGAAGAACAGGCCAAACCCCGCCAGCAGCACCAGCAGCCCTACACCCTGCCCCAGGCTGAAACGCTCACGGAATACGAACACACTGGCCACCAGCAACAACACCGGGCCAATCTGCACCACCAACTGTGCAGTACCTGGGCTTAGCAGGTTGAGCCCGATCAGGTACAGCACGTAGTTGCCCATCAAGCCGAAGACCGCAACGGCCACCAAGCCCTTGCCCTTTGCTGGCAGTTTACGAATGGAGGGCAATCGCCGCTGGGCCGCCAGCCAGGCAAACAGCAGGCCGCCCGAGACCAGCAAGCGGTACCAGGTGACGGTGATCGGGTCGACCACTTGCAGCACCTGCTTGAGCTTGATCGGCAGAATGCCCCAGAGCAGCGCCGTCAAGAGTGCCAGGAACAGGCCATAGCCCCAGCGGCCGGAAGTGGTATGCATAAAGTCCTCGATCAAGCCCGTGGTGGCGATTGCTTGATTCTACGGGCTTGCTGAGTAGGTGCGGGGGAACGTGCCGAGAAAAGAATTCATCAGGTCATTCTTTTGCAGCATGGCTTGAGGCCAAACCCGGCAATCTACTTCTTGTGCTTGGCAAACGCCGCCTCAAGCGCCTCGTTGATGGTGCGCAGCACCTTCACCCGGGCCCAGCGCTTGTCGTTGGCCTCTACCAATGTCCATGGCGCAATCTCGCTGCTGGTACGGTCGACCATGTCCCCCACGGCCTGGGCGTAGTCATCCCATTTGTCCCGGTTGCGCCAGTCATCCTCGGTGATCTTGTAGCGCTTGAACGGGATCTGCTCGCGCTCTTCGAAGCGCTCCAGCTGGGTCTGCTGGTCGATGGCCAGCCAGAATTTGACCAACACCACCCCGGCGTTCACCAACTGTTCCTCGAAATCATTGATCTCGCTGTAGGCGCGCATCCAGTCAGCCGGCGTGCAGAACCCCTCTACCCGCTCCACCAGCACCCGGCCATACCAGGAGCGGTCGAAAATGGTGAACTTGCCCCGCGCCGGAATGTGCCGCCAGAAGCGCCACAGGTAAGGCTGCGCGCGCTCTTCTTCGGTGGGCGCGGCAATCGGCACGATACGGTACTGGCGCGGGTCCAGCGCAGCGGCCACCCGGCGGATGGCCCCGCCTTTGCCGGCAGCATCGTTGCCTTCGAACACCGCCACCAAGGCATGGCGGCGCATGCGCTTGTCCCGCAGCAGCCCGGCAAGGCGGGCCTGCTCGGTCACCAGTTGCTCCTGGTAATCGGCCTTGTCCAGGCGCACGCTCAAGTCCAGCGCCCCCAGCAGGCTGCGGTCATCGATGCTACGCCCCAATGGGGCCACGTTCCCCTGGTGCTTGCCCTTGGGGTTGTTGGCCAGCGCGGCCTGCAAGCTTTCCAGCAGGATGCGCCCCACCGCCAGGCTACGGTAGTTGGGGTCGACCCCCTCGACGATGTGCCACGGTGCATAATCGCGGCTGGTGCGGCGCAGCACGCGCTCGCCAAAGCGTACGAAGCGGTCGTAGGTTTTCGACTGCTGCCAGTCCAGCGGGCTGATTTTCCAGCTGTGCAACGGGTCGTCCTTCAGCGATTTCAGGCGCGCCTTCATCTGTTTCTTGGACAGGTGGAACCAGAACTTGATGATCAGCGCACCTTCGTCGCAGAGCATTTGCTCCAGGCGTTCGGCCCCGGTGATGGCCTGGTCGAGCACGGCATCCTTGAGCACCCCGTGCACCCGCCCCTGCAGCATCTGGCTGTACCAGTTGCCAAAAAACACGCCCATCCGCCCCTTCGGCGGCAAGGCCCGCCAGTAGCGCCATGCCGGCGGCCGGGCCAGCTCTTCGTCGGTCTGCTGGTCGAAGGTCAGCACATCGATCATGCGCGGGTCCATCCACTCGTTCAGCAGCTTTACCGTCTCACCCTTGCCAGCGCCTTCAACGCCGTTGATCAGCACGATCACCGGGAAGCGCGCCTGCTGCTTGAGTTCGTACTGGGCTTCGAGCAGGGCCTCGCGCAACGCGGGCACCTCGGCGTCGTAAGCCTCCTTGTCGATGCTGTGGCCGATTTCGGCGGATTCGAACATGCATGGGCTCCTTCAATGGATAACCAAGACTAGCGGAATTCGAAGCTGCAAGCTGCAAGTGGCAAGTGGCAAGTGGCAAGTGGCAAGTGGCAAGTGGCAAGCTGCAAGCTGCAAGCTGCAAGCTGCAAGCTGCAAGAAAACGTAAGCCATGCCACCATCTGCTTTTTCTAGCCACTTGCGACTTGCCACTTGCGACTTGCGACTTGCCACTTGCGACTGCCACTCATCTCCAGCGAACCAGCCATGCCTGAATCCACCCTTCTCCAGCACGCCCAGATCGACTGGGACGACCAGGGCCGCCCCCATTCGCGGCAGTACGACGACGTCTATTTCGCGGTCAACGAAGGCATCGAAGAAACCAAGCATGTGTTCCTCGGCCAGACCCGCCTGGCCGAACGCTTCGCCAACCTGCCAGCACACAGCAGCCTGGTGATCGGCGAGACCGGCTTTGGCACCGGCATGAACTTCTTCTGCGCGTGGCAATTGTTCGACCAGCACGCGCCCAGCGGTGCACGCCTGCATTTCGTCAGTGTCGAAAAGTACCCCCTGGGCGCTGCCGACATGGCCCGCGCCGTACGCCTGTGGCCGGAGCTCGCCGCCTACACCGAGCCGCTGCTGGCCCAGTATGTGGCGGTGCACCCCGGCTTTCAGCAGTTCACCTTCGCCGAAGGCCGGGTCACCCTGACCCTGCTGATCGGCGATGTGCTGGCGCAGCTGCCGCAACTCGATGCACAGGTCGACGTGTGGTTCCTCGACGGCTTCGCCCCGGCCAAGAACCCCGACATGTGGACCCCGCAGCTGTTCGCCCAGCTGGCGCGGCTGTCCCACGCCGGGACAGTGCTGGGCACCTTCACCACCACCGGCTGGGTGCGCCGCAGCCTGGTCGAAGCGGGCTTTGCCATGAAGAAGGTGCCGGGCATCGGCAAAAAGTGGGAAGTGATGAGCGGCGCCTACGTCGGCGCCCTGCCCGCCCCAGGCGCCCCCTGGTATGCGCCCGCCCGCCACGCCGGGCCCGCGCCAGGCGCTGGTGATCGGCGCCGGGCTCGCCGGCAGCGCCAGCGCGGCCAGCCTGGCCCGGCGTGGCTGGCAGGTGACCGTGCTGGAACGCCATGCCGCCCCCGCGCAGGAAGCCTCGGGCAACCCGCAGGGGGTGCTGTACCTCAAGCTATCCGCCCATGGCACGGCGTTGTCACAGCTGATCCTGTCCGGCTTCGGCTACACCCGGCGCCAGCTCGAACGCCTGCAGCGGGGCCAGGACTGGGATGCCTGCGGCGTGCTGCAACTGGCGTTCGACGCCAAGGAAGCCGAGCGCCAGGGCAAACTGGCTGGCGCGTTCGACCACGACCTGCTGCACGCGCTGCAACGTACCGAGGCCGAAGCCGTCGCCGGGGTCGCCCTGCCGGCTGGCGGGCTGTTCTACCCCGAAGGCGGCTGGGTCCACCCGCCTGCCCTGTGCCAGCAGCAGTTGCAGCACCCTGGTATCCGGCTGGTGACCCACCAGGAAGTCATCGAGCTGCGCAAAGTGGCTGACCAGTGGCAAGCCTGGGCCGGCGAGCGCCTGCTGGTCAGCGCGCCGGTGGTGATTCTGGCCGCAGCCGCCGAGGTCCGCCGCTTCGACGCCTGTGCCGGGTTGCCGCTCAAGCGCATCCGCGGCCAGATCACCCGCTTGCCGGCCACCGCCGGCAGCCGGGCACTGCGCACCGTGGTGTGCGCCGAGGGCTACGTGGCACCGCCGCGTGGTGATGAACATACCCTGGGCGCGAGCTTTGATTTCAACAGTGACAACCTGGCGCCGACGGTGGCCGAACACCAGGGCAACCTGGCGTTGCTGGACGAGATATCGACCGACCTGGCACAACGCCTGGGCGTGGCAACGCTGAACCCTGAGCACCTGCAAGGGCGGGCGGCATTCCGCTGCACCAGCCCGGATTACCTACCGATTGTCGGGCCGCTGGCCGATGCACAGGCGTTTGCCGACACCTACGCGGTACTGGCGCGTGATGCGCGGCAGGTGCCGCAAGCCCCTTGTCCCTGGCTGGGCGGGCTTTATGTGAACAGCGGGCATGGCTCGCGCGGGTTGATCACTGCCCCATTGAGTGGGGAACTGCTGGCCGCGTGGGTGTGCGGGGAGCCGCTGCCGGTGCCTCAAAGGGTGGCGCAGGCTTGCCATCCTAACCGGTTCGCCCTGCGCAAGCTGATACGGGGCAAGTGATGGAGCCGGGGGCTGCGGTGCAGCCCGATCGCGACACAGGGCCGTTCCGGCAAGGCAAAACCGGTGTCGCGATTGGGCAGAAAAGCGTCGCAGGCCGCAGCCGCATATAACAGATTGTTCTAAAACTCTCATAAAGCACATAGGTCAGTTCCTTAAGGTGCCCTAATCCGGGGCATCACCTCCCCAACGGAAAAACCGGTAAGGACTTATGTGCGGATTAGCAGGAGTATTGGGAAAGGGGCGTTTAAAGGCTTTCAGGGGCCATAAAACCCCCTGATTCCCCCATAAAAAACCTGTTTTGGTACAAAAAGTGGTACGCGCAATCCGCACCAACTAGTTCCCCGCCCTTCCGAACCAACTCCCCCAAGTCTTGTGATAGATTCGATGTAAATCAAGCTTGCCAAGGTAGGCCAAGCAACAACCACTGAGGGTGTTATGTCCGTTCCAAGAGCTGTGATGAGAACGATTGAAGCTGATTTACATGCCGTCGCAGTCCTTACCTACAACGGCTGCGACATACATGCCCTATCGCTGATGTACAGCTCAATAGACAAGATGGCTTGGCTTTCAAGCGCCAGTATCGACCACGGTCGCAAGGAATTCATGGCATGGGTCGATGATTATTTTTTGCCGGGGTTCGCCTCGCCGCTTGCTGCTGTCGACATTTACGCAGCGCGCTGCGGCTTTCTTCATGCTGGTACGGCCGAGTCGAAGCTCTACCGAGACAGCAAAGCGAAGCAAATTATCAACCCTACAGGCCCTCGAAGGCCTCAAGCGGAAGTTGAGGCAGAGGTGCATTTGACGCTTCCTAAGCTGGGCCTTGCGCCGGGCAACGTCGTGGTGGTGCAGTGCATTGACTTTACCGAGCAGTGGATCGAGGCGATGCGACGGTTCACTGATGCCATCGAGGCGGATACTAACCTCCAGGCCCTCACAAAACAGAGGGCCGAACCCCAACTATCCATCTTCCCGGCCGGTTAAAATCATCTACAACCATCGATAGCTGCGACGAGTTGCCGCTCGTACCCAATTCGCTGCCGTCTTTCCGCCAGCAATGCCCTCACCTTCACCTCCAGGCTGTCGGTCTTTCGCAGGCCGGCGGCCGCCCAGAGTGGTACCGCCACGTCAGGCGCCCGGCAAGGCACCTGCACAGGGACCTCTACACGAATGTACTGGACGTCTGGCCCGACCTTCCCTGCGCAGGCGGCGAGCAGAGCGGTGCCTGCGAGCAACCCCACCCCTCGCAGGAATTGGTCAGCGAAGTTCATAGGCCAAGCTCCTTGTCGATGATCGATGTGGCAGCCGCGCATTGGTCGCCACCAGTACGCTCCTGTTGCAGACGGTTCGCCGCGGCATAGTCCGCCTGGGCCTGCTTCCCCGCCTCTTTCACGGCCACCTCGGCCCTGGCCTGTCGCTCGTTCGCGGCCAGGGTTAGGTCGCCCAGGGCCTTCCCCTGCTCTGTGGCCAGGCCGGCGAGGTTGTCCCGGGCCGCCTTACAGGTGATCGCCTCGTCCTGTACGGCATCCAGCGTCGGGCGGAAATGGTTGGTGGTGGCCCAGGAGCCAACCACCATGCCCAGCAGGATCAGCAGGCCGGCTCCTGCAGTTCGCGCCAACCAGGCCTTCATGCCAGCGCCCTCCGCACGCCTTCATCAATGATCCCCGGCGGGTACGGGTTGCCGCCGTTTTCGTGGATGATGATGCTGACTACCATCCATTTCAGCGTGGCCGGGTTTCGGATGTCGATCGTATCGGTAGTGCGTACACCGATGCGCTTGGCCACAGCTGCGGCGTAGGCCTGGGTGTCGTTCTCGTTGCTCGGTGCCCACCGGTTGATGGTTTCGAGCACGGTGTCGATGCCCTTCCCGCCCACGCCGGGCATGCCGTCCTTGCCCCGGTAGTTGATCAGCAGCTTGCCCAGGGCGCGGATGCCGTTCTCTGGCGTGTCGAAGATGGCGAAGCGGCCACCAGGCTCCTTGCCGATCTGGCCCTGCCAGTCGTTGCGCGGGTTGAAATCGATGTTCCCTGGGTTGTTATTGCGGACGCCGCGGGGTGTGGTCATAGGTTTTCTCCAGGCGAAAAAAAGCCCGCGCTGGGCGGGCTGGAGACTAGGGCGAGTTGCATTCATGGCAGTGGCCTG
>NZ_QJRK01000065.1:0-28245 GCF_003205245.1 Pseudomonas sp. MB-090624
TCTTGCTGGAATTAGCGAAGGAAACATGCACCAGCAGTAGGTGAAGCATCAACCAGATAATCCGATGAGATGCCGGTCTGTCTCACTCTCATGCAAAGGTAAGATCAACCATTTAATCCGCTTACCCAACCAAAACTGTACAAGCGCTGTCCTCGACAGCACCCAGGTAGCCAGAACCTTTGAGGCTACGCCACACCGTGGTGGTTCTCCCCCAAGTGCGATTAGCGTCCGGCGGCTCGCACGGTCACTACCCATGTGATGGATGCCTACTTCTTCCAGTATGCCCACTGCGGCAACTCATACTCCTTCCTGGCTGCTCTGCAGCAACTTATCCGCTTGGCCATTTCTTGCGCCAACCTGTTGCCCGTCTCTTTGCCTCCTAAAGAGACGGGCGCATATCACACTGCTGCAGCCCTGCTCGCACGGGCCTTTGCGGCTTTCCCCCTTGTGACAATCGGCGTGACAAACACCGAATGCTCACTCGCCACAGCGATGCCGATGATGGTGCCGCAGCCCATGAAATGGACTGCACCTGACTGACAGTCAGGCATGCCCCGGTCACCGCCTCACTGCCTTCACCTGACTCAGGATCTCGCGGCACTGGTCTCGTCAGCCAGTGCAGCCTCCACCCGCCCACCGCTATCGGTGTTCAGGAGGCCAGATCATGAGATGCCCAAGCTCCCGGCCGTAAGGAGCCGTCAGTCCCGCGTGAGTGGACAAACCTCACAGGTCGCAGGGGCCTTGATCCCTGGCAACACTCAGCAACCGTGGCGGGATGAGTGAGGACGAAGTCGACAATTTCAGGAGAAGTGCGATGCAACTGTGCGAAGCGTTTGAGCCACCACAACCCTTGCTGGAATACCAGCAGGCGCCACTGCCCTACCCGGTCGAAGCACTCGGGGAATTGTTGGGCCCTGCGGTCGAACGACTGGCCGAGGTGATCGGCGTGCCCTGCGCCATGGCTGCGCAATCGGTACTGGCTACCACGGCCTTGGTGAGCCAAGGCCATGCCAATGCCCACCTCGACGGTCGAACCTATCCGCTGTCCCTCTACCTACTGACGGTGGCATCTTCGGGTGATCGCAAAAGCGCGGTGGATCACCTGGCACTGAAGGCGGCACGCGACTGGGAACGACAGCAGTGGACCCTGTATGAGGAAAAGCTCAAAGCCTATCGCTCCGCTACCAGCATCATGGCCAAACCCAAAACCTCGAAGACAACCTCCGGGGCGGAAGGCGGCGAGCTGTCCGAGCCGGTGCCACCGAGACTGATCATTGCCGAGCCCACCATTGAGGCCCTGGTCAAAAGCCTGTGCCATGGCTTGCCCAGCATGGGCTTGTTCAATGATGAAGGTGGCCAGTTCTTGGGTAGCAGCACCATGAGCAAAGAGAATCTGCTCAAGGCAATCACCACCTTGTCGCTGCTGTGGGATGGCAGCCCGATCGACCGGGCGCGCTCCATGGCTGGGGAAAGCCTGCGGGCCTATGATCGCCGCCTCAGCCTGCATCTGATGCTACAGCCCTACCTGGCCAACCAAATTTTCAAAGACCCGGTTATCAATGGCCAAGGCATCCTGGGCCGTTGCCTGATCAGTTGGCCCGAGCGCCTGGCCGGCCAACGACTCTACAAGGCAATCGACCTGACCCGAGATGCCAAAGTCCAGCGCTACCAACAGCGGATCACCGCCCTGCTGCAAAAGCCCTGGTCACTTCACAAGGATGGCTCACTCAATCCCGCCACGCTGGAGCTGACTCCCCGCGCCCGTCGTGCCTGGATCGATATTCACGACACCATCGAGTGCCAGTCTGGCGAGTTCGGCGAACTGGCCGGCGTCCAGCCTGTCGCGAGCAAGGCCGCGGCGAATGTACTGCGTATCGCGGGCGTGCTGGCCATGGTTGAAGAGGCCTGTGCCTTGGACGAAGCACACATCCAGCGCGCCTCCACGCTGATGGATTACTACCTGGCCGAGATTCAGCGCCTGACCGAACAGGAGCCGGTCAATAGTCGACGCGAGGAAGCGGATCGGTTGCTGCGCTGGCTGATGCAGAAAGGCTGGACCCAGTTCACCGTCCGCGACGTCAATCGCAACGGTCCGCGTTTTGCTCGCAAGAGCGCTGACCATACCGCCTCTTTATTCGTCGAGCTGATCACTCATCGCTGGCTGAGCTGCCGCGACGGAAAAACATTCGAGGTGCGCCATGTTTCGCCTCAATGACGCGGTGCGCCGCTACCAGGCGAAACATCAATCGCAACCTGAATCGTGGCGTGTCGCCGCTTCTGTCGCCACCCTGTCGCCACGCGCCAGGCCAGAAACGACGCGGGTTGTCGCCACTGTCGCCGCTGTCGCCACACCCCCCTTGGAACCTGCCCTCCTCGCCCGGCTGATCGAGCAACTGCGTGAGGAAGGGGCAGTGCTGCAACACCAGGAGAACGCCCTCCTGATCCGTCCAACACACTGGCGGCAGGTGGACAGACTCAGCCCTCACTGGAAAGCCCTGCTGCTCTTTCTGCAAACAAACGAAAACGGTGATGACGATGACTTTGATTAGTCGGCGTGATGGTCGCAACTTTGGCTATGGCCGCCAGCTGAGCTATGCCGGCTCACAAGCGCTAAAGGATTTGTTTGCCGGCGGCCACTTCGCCACGGTCAAAGCGCATAGTGATCGCTGGCATGCGTTCGTGCGTTGGTGTCGATCAGAGGACGGCCCCGGTTACAACGATGCGCGCCAGATCGATAGACAGACGCTACAAGACTACGCCGCGTCTCTGCGCCAGCAGATCCAGCAAGGTGAACTCTGCATCGCCACCGCGCAGAACCGCCTGAGCAGCGTTAATCGCACCCTCGCCGCGCTACGCGGTGATCAGGACGTGAGGATCGCCAGCCCGAGTCAGGCGTTGGGACAGAAGCGCTCGAGCGTACGCACCCGCGCGCCGGATGGCCAAGACCACCAACAGGTGCGGCGAGTACTCGAGGCGCTTGGCGAACAGCACCACCAGCGGGTGGCCGCGATTGTCCTGTTGGCCCGAGCAACCGGCATGCGCCTGCGCGAAGCGATCCTGGCTGACCTGCCACGCTTGCACCGCGAAGCCGAACACTTCGGCCGCATCAACATCCAGGACGGCACCAAAGGCGGCCGCTCAGGGGCATCAGCGCCGCGATGGGTCGTGGCCAATGAAGCGGTGCAAGCGGCGCTGCAGTTGGCTCGTAAGGCATCGCCGCCCCACAGCCGCAACTTGCTGGCCCGAGACGAAAGCTACGCCGTGTTCCTGCAACAGACCGTGCTCCCCGCCCGCAAAACGCTGCATGAACACGGGCTGAAGGGTTTCCATGAACTGCGAGCGGCCTACGCCTGCGAGCGTTACGAGCAACTCACTGGCCACGCCGCACCGGTCAATGATGGTCACTGCTATCGCATTGACCGCGACCTCGATCAACAGGCTCGGCATCAGATCAGCCTTGAGCTCGGACATAACCGGATCGATGTGGTTTCGGCCTACATTGGAGGTCGAGCATGACCAAGCCCTTCGATATGACGCTGTTCCTGAGCGGCGTATTGACTGGCTCGAATGCCACCCAGCAACGCCACCTACGCCAAGCCCAAATCATGCAGGCAGCCATTCAGCAACGATGGCGGCGAGACAATCCCTGGACCTGGCAGCTCAAGCATGTGCGCTGGTTTTTCACTCAGCACCTGAAAGATCATTCCGACGCCACCCGGTATTACTATCGACTCACCGCTATATTAATCACGAAGCGATTAGGGAACGACCGAGGACTCCTCCTCACCTCGGCATCTTGAGTTCCAGACTGAAGGTGCGAGTCCACACGTGAAGCTTATGCGCATTGCGGTCGACTTGGCCAAGAACGTGTTTCAGATTCACGGCGTGGATCGGCATGAGCAACCAGTCTGGCGGCAGCGTTTACCTCGAGATCGATGACTTCAAACGGTGCTGAAGAAGATCGAGCCCCACTGTAAGATCGGTATGGGAAATTGTAGCGGTGCGCACCATTTTGCGCGGCAGCTACAGGCATGCGGATTCCAGGTGAGGCTGATCGCGCCTCAGTTCGTCAAACCGTACGTCAAGAGCAACAAGAACGATGCCAACAATGCCGAGGCAATCTGTGAGGCGATGAGCCGCCCCAGTATGCGCTTCGTCGCCGTCAAGACAATCGAGCAACGGGATATCCAGGCGGCGCATCTCATCCGGGCCGGTTTAATCGAACAGCGGACAGCCAAAGCCAATCAGATTCGTAGGCGGATCGCCGAGTACGGCCTCATTGCGCCTAAGGCATTACTGATGCAATACCGTGCGGGCTAGAAGATGCAGGTAACGAGTACCAGGCTTTTTAGCCACCAATCCACCGATAATTTCGCCCCTCACCCCGCTTGCCAGAGCAAAACTCAGACTCGTTGGATCCAGGCCTTCGTCTGGATCCATCCCTGCGGGCTTTTATCCTACAGTGCCGCCCAATCGTTCTGCGACCCAATCCGCAATCCATGCACCGGCGTTCGCGGTGTTGTCCAGGCTGCTGTGGTGGATGCCGCCCTCACGTGGGGTAAATATCTTCAACTCGCGATCAGGGCTGTGAGTGAGTTGGTCGAAGGACTGGTGCGCGTACTCCAGCGGGATCTGCCGGTCCGCCTGGCCATGGGTCACTAGGAACGGTACCTTGATGCGCTCCATCACGCCGTTGAGGTGCACCTGCTCGGCGAGGCTCATGAACTCGTCCATATCGCTCGCACCCCATACCCAGCGCACGTGCTCCCAGTAATGCGGCACCGGCCGTTCGCCTTCGCGAGTCAGGCGGCGTTTTTGCATTTCGCCCCAGTTGTGGTTGGCGCCCCACACCACGCCCAGGGCGAAGCGCGGTTCGAAGGCCACGGCGCGCGGGCAGTAGTAACCGCCCAGGGACACGCCCAGCAAACCGATACGCTGCGGGTCGATTTGCGCGCAGGTCTGCAGGTAGTCCATCAGCGGGCTGGCCCACTGTTCGGTGTTCGGCACAGCAGTCATGCCGTGCAGGCGCAGCGCTTCCCCGGTGCCAGGCTGGTCTATGAACAGGCTGGCGATGCCGCGCTTGGCCAGCAACTGGGGGAACAGGCCCGCGCGATGGACCATCTCCTTAGTACTGTCCAGACCGTTGACAATCACCAGGCACGGCGCCGCACCTGTCACACCTTCTGCCGGAGTGAATAGCCCGGCGATGTGGGCACCGGCGTAGGGGATCTCGAAGCGCTGGGTGTTTTCTTCCGACAGCTTCACGCCCTCGGCAAAGGTTCGCAGAAACTTGGCATACAGAGCCTTGCGCGGCGCATAACCGTGGGCCTGCATGCGCTCGGCGGTGATGAAGTACACCGCGGCGCGGTTGAGCTTATCGCCAGCGCTGAGCAATCGGCCGCAGGCCTTATCTTCTTCGGCCAGGGCCACCAGGTTGTCACCGCCCGCCTCCCATGCGGCCAGAAACGCCTGGGTGCCTTCGTCGTCACCCTGGCGGGCCACTTCCAGCAACGGCCGGCACATGGTCTCGATCTCGCCGATCTTGCCGCCCATCTCGATGGCCGCTGCCACCGCCAGGCTCCACACGTAGTTGGTTTCGAAATACTGGAACATGCTCATCAATCAATCCTTATCAAGTTCAGCGGCGCACGGCCGGGTGTTCGCCCTGGTAAAAGCTGACGTCCCACGGGATGTCGTCCTGCATAAACGGCGGCGGGTTACCCATCCACTGCGCCGTGCCGAAGCGGAACTCCCACTCGCGCGGCACCCAGTTGTCGTCCAGGTAGTCGGTATCGGCGCCGTATTCGGCTTCACCGCCAGTGGGCGAGTTGAAATAGCAAAAGATCGCTGAGGCGATGCGGTGCCGGCCGGTGCCAAGAAAACCGTGCTGCCAGCCGCGCTTGGTCATGTAGTTGGAGCCCACCATAACCTCGTCGAAGTCCTCGACGCCAAAGCAGGTGTGATGGAAGCGCGGCACCCCACCCGCCCCCGGCGCCTGGTTGTTGAGCAAAAAGGTGTTGTGGTGCTCGTTGGCGCCATCGGCGCGCAGGTACGTGCCCACACCCTTCTGGTGGTCGGAGAGGCGAAAGTTCAAGCGGTCGCGAAAGAACGCGAAACTCTGCCAGTAATCATCCACGGCAAACACCACGTGGTTAATGGTTTTCGGCCGCGCGCGGGTGCGCCACTTGCGGTGCTGGTTGAGGCGGTTAACGTTACCTGCGGCGTTGATCGGGTCGGGCGCGTAAGTCACCTTCTTGCGGGTGAACACGCGCAAGCCCAGGGCCTGACCGCAGTCGCTGTGAAAGTGCCAGGCGCCGTCGTCGCCCAGGCGCACGTCGCGGTCCGTGGAAAGGTCCGCCACCAGCCGCGCCAAGCTCTCGGTGTTGTCCACGCCCCAGATGGTTTCCTTCACGCCAAAGCCTTCGTAGCGCGAGACCGGGATGGAGGCGTGCTCGATGCCGCGCACGATGATGGTCGAGCCTTCATCCAGGCGGTAAAGGGTTTCCTGATCGTTGGCGCTCAGGCGCACCAAGCCGAAATCGTCGAAGAACCGCGAGGCCGAGGCCAGGTCCTCGACGCCGTACAACAAGGTGTCGATGCCGATGATCGCCATCTTAGGTCTCCTGCAAAATAAAGTTACGCTGCATTGTTGTTGTCCTTGTAGAGCGGAGTTGCCCTGCCAGAGTAAGGAAGCCTGGCCCCTGCCGACCAATCGTTTGTCGGCATGGGATCTATCCATTCTGTGGATAGCTAAAAAAGGAAACCACCATCCACGTTAAATACCTGGCCGGTCATGTAGCGCGAGGCGTTGGATGACAGGAACGCCAGCACCCCGCACAGGTCCTCGGGCTCGCCGGTGCGCTTGATCGACTGGCTGTCACGCACTGCCTCGAACAACTGCTCTGGCAAGGCAGCGGCGCTGCCAAGGTGACGGATGAGACCCGGTGAAATGGCGTTGACGGTGATGCCGTATTCGCCCAGCTCCACAGCCAGCCCGCGGGTTAATCCGATCACGCCGCTCTTGGCGGCGATGTAGGCCAGAAAGCCCTTTTGCGGGCGCCCGGTGTTGCTCGAGGCCAGGTTGATGATGCGCCCCCAGCCGCGCTCGCGCATACCGGGCGCAAAGGCCTGGCTGAGCAAGAACGACGCGTCCAGGGTCACCGCCAGGCAGTCACTCCAGTCCAGCAAGCTGGTATCTGCCAGGTTCTTAAGCGGGATGTAGGCAGCGTTGTTGACCAGCACGTCGCAACGGCCGAAGCGCTCCAATACCTGGCCCTGCAGGTAGGCGATCTGCTCGGGCTCGCGCAGGTCGCAGCGAAAGGCCTGCGCCACCCCGCCCTGTTGCTCGATGGCACGCACCACGTGGTCGGCATCGACGCAGTCGACCACGGCGATGCGCATCCCTTCCCTGGCCAGGCGTACGGCGAAGGCATGGCCCAGGCCACCCGCGGCGCCGGTGATCAGGGCGACCGGTTGATCGTTGTGTTCAGCCATGGTGTTTCTCCGAATCAGTGGTGAGAGTTCAAACCGAGCATTTCGTCGAACTGCACGTGGAACAGCAGGCCCGCGGCGTAGCCGTCTCGTGGGTTGACGCCGGTGTAGGGGTTAAGCCAACTGTTGGCGCCCCATGTACGCAGCACAAACGGACTGACGACGATGCTGTCGGTGAGGATGAAGTTGGCGTCCAGGGACACGGCGTATTCATTACGCCCGGGGTTGTAATTTCCGCCCCCGGTTGCGGCGTGAGCCTCTTCGAGGAAGCGTTGCTCGCGGCTGGTCAGTTGCGCCCAGTTGACGTTCACCGAATAGCTGTCGAACGGCCGGCTGCGAAACGGGGCCGAGAGGATCAGCCCGGCGTTGCCCTGGGTGCCGACGCCGTTGGTGGTATCTTCGTCCAGGGTGTGGGTCAGGCTGGCATAGGCCGCCACGGCGGTGGGGGCAGGGTCGTTGGTTTTGCCGCCATCCTGGCGCCAGACGGTTTTCTTGGCGCCCAAGTAAAAGCCGCTGACGCCCTTGCTGGTGTCGGCTGCGGCACTGGGGTCGGTGACTTTAGAGGTGCCGTTAACCGTGTAGTACGGGTCGGTCTGCTGGCCGTTGTTGTGAAAGCCCAGTACCTCGAGGGTTTGCGGGTAGGCTTCCATGCGGTAGTCAGTGCGATAGGCCAGGTTGGCCAGGTACACCGTGCTCAGGGTACCACCGCTGTCACCGGCGTCTCGCTCCCAGCCGTTGGTGAACGGGTAGGCATTGTTACTGCGCCAGGCTCCGACCTGGGCGCGTAACGCGGAGCTGAAATCGTAGCCCACCCGCGCGCCCCAGTTGGCGTAAGGCGGCGGGTTGATACCGGCGGTGTCCTGCAAAATGGCGTTCACGCATCCAAGCGGGACGTTGCACAGCGGTAGGGCGAAGTAGTTGCCGGCGTTGCTCTTACCCACCTCGATGGCCAGCTTGTCATCCATGAGCTTTTGCTCATAGGTGAACAGAGTCAAGTGGCTGACCCGTGGAATGTAGGGCCCCGGTTTGCCGGCGATGACATCGCCCACCTGCCCGCCGTAGGTCAGGTTGCTGGTCCAGGGCACGTACAGCTGCTCGAAGTGAATGGTGCCACCGGGCAGGCCCACCAGCTTGTCCAGGTTGAAGTCGGCGCCGATGGCAAAGAGGGTCAGCGCTTCGTGGTTGCCGGTGTCCAGGCCTACGCTGGGGTTGCGCAGGTAGATCTCGGTCATCGACAAGTGCGGGCTGACGCCGTGGTCGTTAAGCCACTTGCCTTGCTCTTCCAGTAGCTTGCCACTGGCCGGCGGCACATTGGGCTCGACGTTGAGTACCCGTGGGCCAATCTTTTCGTTAGGGTATTCGGTGGCCATGGTGTCGGCCACCGGGCCGGCTTCGCCTGCCAGGGTGGGACCCGCCGCCGCGATCATCAATGCACAGCCAAGCGCTGTTCTAATGGTCATGTTCAGTCTCTTTTGTTGTTTTTTTGAGATGAGGATGTTCGCTCCGGTGCCAGGGCACCGGAGAGTTCTATCAGTTAAAGGTCAGGCGTCTTAGAGGTTGGCGCCCATCACCCGCACGTTGCGTGCGGCCCGGCACTTGACCAGGCTGGCGGCCAGGGCCAGCACCGCCACCGGCACGCAGAGCCAGCCGGCCCAACCGACAGTGGTGGCAAGGCTGCCGCTGATCTTGCCGATGGCCACCACCAGGATCGGGCTACAGAACATGCCCAGGCAGTAGCTGCCGTACCACATGCCGGTACCGAGGCCGCGGCGCTGCCAGGGCAGCTCACGCATGTTCCAGATGGCCAGGGTGGGCAACAGCAGCCCGCAACCCAGGCCATTGACCAGCGCCACCGCCATGATGGCCTGCCAGGTGTGCATCGCCGGGATCAGCAGGAAGCTGGTGGCGATCAAGCCGAACGCCAGTGCCAGGCAATGTGGTGTGCGCAACCCTAGGCGGGTCAGCAGGTGTACGCTCAGGGTGCCCAGCACGATCATCACACTGCAGGCCGAAGCCACAAGGCCTGCGGTCTGAGGCGAATGCTCGCCGACATCACCCAGCAGGTAGGCCATCTGAATCTGCAAAATCATGAACATCACCGCGCCGATAAAGGTCACCACGCAGATGCCCAGTAACACCTGTGGCCGGAACGTCACCGTCTCGCGCGCCTGCTCTTCATCCGACGCCATGTTCGCCGCCTTCGGCTCCCACAGCATGATCTTGCTCAGCAAAGCCAGGGCCAAGGGCACCGCGTACACCACGTACGGCATGCGCCAGCCGATCTCGCCCAAGGCGCCGCCAACCATGAAGAACAGGATGGCCGAGGACGACGCGAAGGTGGTCTGCAGCGCCAGGTACTTCTGCCGTTGCGCGCCGCTGTAGTAGTCACCGATCAGCATGGTACTGATGGTCACCACCACCGCCTCCACGCAGCCCAGGGCGATACGGCTGACGATGATCGCATAGAGCGAATCGAGGAACATCGGCATGAGGCCGAACAGGCCGTAGCCGACGATGGATGCCACCAGCAACTGCTTGCGCCCGTAACGATCGGCGAGGATGCCCACCAAGGGGCTGAGCAGCGCCACCAGGAGACCCGGTACTGTCAGGGCCACCGGAATCAGGAACTCGACGTTGGGCACGCTGGCAAAATGCGCCTGCATTTGCGGCAGGCTCGGTGCCACGACAATTGCCGCCATGGGTGAAAGGCAATTGATCAACAACAGCAGGTACGTGGCGAGGGTCGCCTTGGACTGGGTGATGCTTGTGGGAGCGTTCATGGCCTCTCCGGATTGTTATTATAAAGGGTAAAACGCACGCTCTTTCTGTAGCAGCTTCTCAGGATTCGCGAGCAAGGCTTACTCCCACGGGAGAGCAAGCCTTGCTCGCGAATTTCAACGGCAGCGGTTACAGGGTTCGGTTGACCAGTTGCTGGATATCTCCGTCATGGCGCAGGCCGAGTGCTTCGGCGGCCTGCGCTTGCAACGGCGGGTAACGGCCGAAATTTGCTTCCAGTTGTTCATTGGGTTGGTAAACCACTTGTGCGCGACGGTCCTCGCCGAAGCGCTGGCACAGCCCGTCAACCAACTGCGCCATGCTCAGGTGCAGCACCGGCAAGGCAAACACTCGCCGCGCCAACAGTTTCTCGGCCGGCAGCGTGGCAGCGTGCAGCAGGTTGTCGACGCAGCGCGCCGCCGACATCCACCAGGCCACTGCCTGCGGCGACACCGGGCAGTCGAAGCGTTCGCCAGCCGCAAGCTTCCAGAACACCTCGCTCATGAACGCCGACAGCAGGCCCGAGGGCTGCGGAGGGCGCGCCACAATACCCGGAAGGCGCAGGCTAATACCATCAATCCAGCCACGGCGGCTGAAATCGTCGATCAGCAGCTCGCCCATCAGTTTCTGGGTGGCGTAGCTCAATTGCGGGCGCAGCGGCGTGTGGTCGTCCACCTGCACCGGCAACGGCGAGCCGTACACCGCGATGGTGCTGGCGAACACCACCCGTGCCGGGCTGTCCTGGTCCTTGAGCCCTTCGAGCAGGGCCAGGGTGGCGTCCAGATTGACCCGGCGGCCCAGGTTGTAGTCGCGCTCGGCGGCGCCGCCCGGGATGCTCGCCAGGTGAAAGGCGATGTCCACCGGGGTTTCCAGGGCATCGGCCAACAACGCAGTGTCGGCGATGCTGCCGGCCAGGCAACGCACACGGGCATCCTGCGGCGGCTCGGGAAAATTCAAGTCCAGCAGGGTCAGTTGGCTCCAGCCCGGCAGCGCATCGGGGTCCTCCAGCAAGCGGCGCACCAGGGTGGCGCCGACAAAGCCGTTGGCGCCGGTGATCAGTACATGCATGTCAGTTCTCCAGCACAGGCGCAGGGACAAAACGGTGATCAATGGCGCCAAACAGGCTGTGCCCGTCCAGGCCGAAGATCTCGAAACGCAGGCGGTCGCCGAACTTGAGGAATGGCGTGCTCGCCACTCCCGTCTCGATCACTTCCACCGCGCGGCGCTCGGCCAGGCAGGCAGAGCCGGTGAGGTTGTAGTCGCGATTGGAGAACGTGCCCGAACCCAGCACCGTGCCGGCGCGCAGGTTGCGAGTGCGGGCAAGGTGCATCACCAATTCCGGAAAGCTGAAGTCCATCTCGGCGCCATTGGGCTCGCCGAAACGCTGGCCGTTGCACTGCACGTGCATGGGCAACTTGACCCGGCCATCGTGCCAGGCCTCGCCAAGCTCGTCCGGGGTGACCGCCACGGGGGCAAACACCGTGCTCGGCTTGGCCCGCAGCGGGCCAAAACCAATGCTCACTTCCTTGAACAGGTGCGCACGCAGGCTTACGTCGTTAAGCAGCATCAGCAACTTGATGTGCCCAGTGGCCGCTGCCGGCTGGATACCCATGGGCACGTCATCGAGGACCACGGCCACTTCCCCCTCGAAATCGATCTGGTGCTCTTCACCCGGGACCGGGTAATCGTCGCAGGCACCAAGGAAGTCATCCCCCGAGCCCTGGTAGATGATAGGCACCGCCGGGTCTTTTTTGATGTCCAGATTGTACGCACGCTCCATCAGGCTGCCGTGGTTGAGAAACGACGACGCATCGGCCCATTGATAGGCCCGTGGCAGCGGCGCCATGGCCTCCCGCGGCTCGAAATCAAAGGCCTGGGCCGCGCGCCCTTCATTGAGTGCGGCAGACAGTTGCTGCAAGGCAGGCTCGCAGCGCGGCCAGTCTTCCAGCGCCGCCTGCAGGGTGCCGGCGATACCACTGGCCAGCACGGCGCGGCTCAGGTCGCGGCTTACCACCACCAGGCGGCCGTCACGGCTGCCGTCCTTCAGAGTTGCGAGTTTCATCGGTGTTCTCCTTGCGCCGGCCACAGGGCCGGGCATTGAATGAGTTCCAGCAAGTTACCGCTGTTGTCGCGCATAAAGCCCATGGGCGTGCCGTCGATGACGTTCTCGAAGACGATGTCGGCGCCCTTGCCGCGCAAGACCGCAAAGGCCGCTGGGGCGTCCTGCACGGCAAAGCACAGGTGCTTGTGGCCGTGGGTCTTGAGGTCCAGATGCGGCTCGCGGCGGTCGGTCGGCAGGGGGTGCGCCTGTTCAAGTTGGAACAGTTCGATGCGGTAGTCGCCGCTACGGATAAAGGCGATTTCGGCCGGAATCTGCGGGATAGATGCACGGTTCTCCAACTCGAAGCCGAGCATCAGCCGGTACCAGTCGATGGACTCATCCAGGTTGGGCACGCTGATGCCGCCGTGGTGGGGTTTGATCGCGAACATACCCACCTCCTCAGCTCAGGGGTCGTCCGCCATCCACAGGGATGACGGCGCCGGTAGTAAAGGTCAGGTGGCAGGCCAGGGCCAACACCGCCTGGGCGACTTCCTCGGGCAAGGCCAGACGCCCCAGTGGGGTGCGCGCGGCTTGCTCGTCACGCCAGTCCTGGGCCAGGCCCTGGACAAACTCGGTATCGGCCAGCCCTGGCGCCACCGAAACCACCCGTACCTGGGGCGCCAAAGCGCGGGCCAGGGATTGGGTCAGGTTATCCACCGCCGCCTTGCTGGCGCAGTAGGCGATGTTGCTGCCCATGGCCGTGCGCGCGGCGATCGAACTGATGTTCACCACCAGGCCGTCGCCGCTGGCCTTGAGCAGCGGTGCCAGCGCGCGAATGCAGGCAATCGGGCCGCGCACATTGGTGGCCAGGATGCTGTCGATCAGCGCGTCGTCCAGGCCGTCAAGGTCGACATGGGCGACAAAACGCGTGGTACCGGCGCAGTTGACCAGGATGTCGCAGCGCCCGTAATGGGCCTGAACCTGGCGGGCCAATCGGCCCAGCGCAGCGCTGTCGGTCACCGCCGCCGCCACGGCCAAGTGGCCGTTGGCAGTGGCTGGCAGGTCGGCGACTAGCGCATGGGCGGCATCGCTGGAGCGGTTGTAGCCCGCCACCACGCTGGCCCCGGCCCGGGCCAGCGCTTCACAGATCACCGCTCCCAGTCCCCCGGTGGCACCAGTGACGACCGCGACCTTACCTTCCAGGCGGTTCATCAAAGGGCCTTCTTCAGACGACGCACGCGAATGTCGGCCTGCTCCTTGTGCCCGGAGAAATGCTCCAGGGCGCACAGCCGCGAGCAAACCTCGCCAATGGCCACGCTGGCTTCGTCGGTGAGCACCCGCTGGTAGGTGTGGGTCTTGATGAACTTGCCCACCCACAGCCCGCCGGTGTAACGCCCGGCGCCCATGGTCGGCAGGGTGTGGTTGGTGCCGATCACTTTGTCGCCATAGGACACGTTGGTGCGGTGGCCCAGGAACAGCCCGCCGTAGTTAGTCATGCGCGCCAGGAACCAGTCCGGGTCGCGGGTCATCACCTGCACGTGCTCGGAACAGATGCGCTCGGACTCAGCGAGCATCTCTTCGTCGGTGTCGCATAAAATGATTTCGCCATAGTCACGCCAGGCCACACTGGCCACCGGCGCGGTGTCCAGGCGCGCCAACACCTTCTCGATGGCAGCCGGCAGTTCTTCGGCAATACGCGAACTGGTAGTCACGCAAAAGGCCGGTGAAGTCGGCCCGTGTTCTGCCTGGCCCAGCAGGTCCACGGCCACCAGTTCGGCGTCCACCGTGTCGTCGCAGATCACCATGGTTTCGGTGGGCCCGGCGAACAGGTCGATACCCACGCGGCCGTACAACTGGCGCTTGGCTTCGGCCACGTAGGCGTTGCCCGGGCCGACGATCATGTCGACCTTCTCGATGTTTTCAGTACCCAAGGCCATGGCCGAGACGCCCTGCACACCGCCCATCACGTAGATTTCGTCAGCACCGGCCATGGCCATCGCCGCGATGATCTCCGGCGACGGCTGACCATCGAACGGCGGCGCGCAGGCGATCACCCGTTTCACGCCGGCGACTTTCGCCGTCAGCACGCTCATGTGCGCCGAGGCCAGCAGCGGGTACTTGCCGCCAGGGATGTAGCAGCCCACCGAGTTCACCGGAATGTTCTTGTGGCCCAGCACCACGCCCGGCAGCGTTTCTACCTCCACGTCGCGCATCGAAAGCAGTTGGATCTGCGCGAAGCGGCGGATCTGCGCCTGGGCAAACTTGATGTCTTCAATCGCTTGGGGCGACAGGCTGTCGATGCAGCCCTGGATCTGTTCCTGACTCAGGCGCAGACTCGCTGGGTTCCAGCGGTCGAATTTTTCCGAATACTCGCGCACAGCCGCTTCGCCACGCTGTTCGATGGCGTGAATTATCTGCTCGACGGTGTCACGCACTTGAGCGTTGAGTTCGGCCTTTTGCTCGGCCGGTTTGCCTTTTTTCAGATAACGAATCATGGTCGGTTCCTGTCTTTTATTGATTTTCAGCGCCAGTGGATCAGCGGCTGACCAGCCACCGGGGCCTGGAAAAACGGAATGTGGGTGCCCTGCAGGCTGCCCAGGTATACGGTCTTCAAGTCGGGCCCACCGAAGGTCAGGCTGGCCATCCACGGTGCCAGCGTGCCGTGGGCGGCCTGCATGATCTGGGGGGTCAGGGTCTTGGCCTGGTAGTGCTGGTTCAGCAGTGCAGTGGCCTGGGGGTTGCCGTCGTCAAGCAGGGTCAACACCTCACCGTCCGGGGTCAGGGCGATCAGCTTGTCGCTCATCACCAGGGTCACCCAGAGGTTGCCGAAGGTGTCGAAGGCAAAGCCGTCGGGAAAGCCTTCCAGCTCCGCCGGGCCGAACACTTCGCGGTCGCTCAGCGAGCCGTCGGCGTTCAGGCGCAGGCGAGAGATGCGCCGCACATTGCTTTCCACCACGTACAGCCACTCTTCGTTGTCGTCGAAGCGGATCTCGTTGGTGCCGCCGAAGCCTTCGGCGACGATGCGGATGCCCTGCTCGTCGATCACGCCGATGTAACCATCCAGCACGCCGGAATTGATCGAGTCAGTCCAGGGCTGCATCGTGGTGGTTACGGTGAACCAAATCCGGCCCTGACGATCACGCAACGGGAAGTTGGTCTTGCCCATGGGCTTGCCGTCGAGCTGGTCGAACAGCACCTGGATGTTGCCCTGGCGGTCGAGCTTCTCGATACGGTCCAGGCCCCAGTTACAGATGATGAAGTCGCCCTGCTCGGTCAGCGCCAGGCCGTTGGGCAGGGAGGCACCTTGCGATTGCACGTAGCGCGATTCAAAGGAGGTCTCGTGCCCCTCCATTTGCTTGGGCGCCAGCAATGTTTGCTCGCCACTGGCGGCAATGTGCATTACCCCGCCACGAGCATCGGCGGCCCACAGGCTGCCGTCAGGTTGGGCGATGATGCATTCGGGGCGCTGCAGGTCGTGGCCGATGAAACCGATGGTATCGCGCTCGACCTGCCAGCCTTTGAGGGGGTTGCGTTGCATGTGCGTGTCCTTGCGTCAGAGCGGCTGGGCGACTACGTCGATCATCTTTTTCATCAGGCCGGCGAAGTCGGCATCCGGCGTGGGCCGTTGCTCCCATTCACCGATCTGCACCGAGCCCTGGTTGATGAACTTGCAGCGCTCAAAGCGGCGTTGCATGAAGCCGTCGAGCACCTGGTCAAGGGTCAATTCGGCACCACAGAGTTCGCCCAGCACCACGGCGTCTTCCACGGCTTGCGCGGCGCCCTGCCCCATGTGCGGCGTGGTGGCGTGGGCGGCGTCGCCGATCAGAAGCACGCGGCCGCGGTACCAGGGTGCCGGCATCAACAGTACTTCCAGCGGGCGGTACACCACCTGGCTGTTGTCGGTGATCTGCGCGCTCAGTTCCGGCACCAGGCCGCCGTAGCCTTCCAGGCGCAGGCGAAACTCGGCCGCCAGGGTGTCAGGGTCAAAGAACGGGTTACCCGGTTCCTCGAACACCGAGAGGATGTACAGGCTATCGTCGGTCAGTGGCGTGTAGCCGGCCTTGCCGCCCGCCTTGCCCTCGAACATGTGCGACCAGAGCAGGTCCTTGGGCCGTGGCAAGTTGTAGCGCCACACGCCCTGGCCGGTGAACTGCGGCGTGTACTGCTCGCCGAACACCGTGGTGCGCACCTTGGAGTACACACCGTCGGCGCCCACCACCAGGTCGTAGTCGCCACGACTGCCGTCGGTGAACTGCACGCTGACGTTATCGGCGCTCTGTTCAATGTTACTGAAGGTCAGGCCCAGGCGAAGGTGGGCGCCACTGGCGGTCACCGCATCAAGCAGCACCTGGTGCAACGCCGGGCGGGTCAGGCCGAGGTTGGCCGGGTACTGCTCACCGGCCAGCCGGGCGCCGCTGAGTTCGACTTTTACCTCGCCCTGCTGGTTGCAGATGCGCAGGCCCTTGTACGGGAAACCGGCGGCCACTGCGGCATCGGCGATGCCCAGTTGCGCCATGGCGCGAATGCAGTTGGCTTGCACCACGATGCCCACGTGGAAAACCTTGGCCTGGGGGCTGATTTCGACGATGTCGACCGCAACGCCCGCCTTGCGCAGGGCAATGGCGGCGCTGAGCCCACCGATGCCACCGCCGACGATCAGGACTTTCTTGATGTCGCTCATCAAAGCGTTCCTCTTGAACGGATCTTGTTGTGGGGGTGAATCGGGGCGGCCTTACGAGGAAATATGAGATGGGACACGGATCAGCTCTCCAAACTTATTCTTGTTATCGCCAGCCTGGTGGGGGTGCCGGCTGAACATGGCTCTACCTTAATCACCCCTCAGGTATGCCGGAAATTGTTTGTTCAGATAGGTCAAATCCAGACCGTGGATAGCTCAGCAAGCAGTCGCGCCGGCATCCACTCGTAGCTCCGTGGCCGTAACCCAGCTGGACTCGTCGCTGGCCAGGTAGATTGCCGCCTAACCGATGTGTTCGGGCTGGCCGATGCGCTGTGGTAGTAACTGATGGTCCAGGGCGGCCTGGCGAAAATGCGGGTCGGGCGCCAGGTGGGCACGGGTGGCGGCGGTTTCGATCAGCCCCGGGGAAATGCTGTTGGCGCGGATACCGTGAGGGCCGCCCTCCATTGCCAGTTGCCGGGTCATGGCCAGCACCCCGCCCTTGCCGGCGCAGTGGGCCAGTGCCGGTGAGCCTTTCAAACTCATCCAGACATTAACCGAGGCGAAGTTGATGATCGAACCGCCACCCTGGCCTTGAGCACCGGCCAGGCGGCCTGGCACAGCAGGAACACCAGGTCCAGTTCACCAGCGAGGGGCTTTCGCCAGTGCTGTGGTAATCCATGTCTTCGATCCAGGCGAACGCCCCGAAGGCAGCCTCGTTGATCAGGATATCAAAGCCCTGGTGCAGGTCTGCCGCCCACCGCACCAAGCGTTGAGCTTCGTGGGGATCGGTCAGGTCGCATGGGTGTAGGCTGTCGATGCACAGCCCTTCGCCCAAGGCCTGCGCCACGGGGTGTTGAGCGGCGACAGCGTCCAGGTCGCAGCCCAGTACACGGGCCCCCTGACGGGCGAACATCAGGGCGCAACACCGGCCAATGCCACTGCCAATACCGGTGACGAGGGCGACCTTGCCCAGCAAACGAGATGAATGAGTCATGTGCGTTCCCGCGAGAAGGATGGAACTCACCAATTTAGGAAGTCCGCCCTTCATCAGGAAATCGCCAGTCTGGATGCCAGGCATCCTTCTTGCGAATAGGCCATTTTTATCATCCAGGTTCCAACTTGCTCTATGCATAGGTATAACGACCACAAATGCCTGCCCATAATCATAAAAACACGGAGCAAGACCATGCGCTTCCATGGTTTGGATTTGAACCTGCTGGTGGTGCTGGACGTGCTGCTGGCCGAACAGAACATCACCCGCGCAGGCGAGCGCCTGCACCTCAGCCAGCCGGCCACCAGCGCGGCGCTTTCACGCTTGCGCAATTACTTCGAGGACGATCTGTTGGTGCAGATCGGCCGCAAGATGGTCCGCACGCCGATGGCCGAGACCCTGGCCCAGCCGATTCGCGACCTACTGATCCAAATGCGCTCCACGCTGGAGAACCGCACCCAGTTCCAACCGGAACTGGCCAGCCGCAACTTCACCCTGATGGCCTCGGATTATGTGGGCATGGTGCTGTTGCCCGAAGTCAGCCGCAAGCTCAGTGCCATTGCCCCGCAGTGTTCCATCGAACAGTACCTGCCCACCGATGAGGCGGCCCTCGAGATCGAACGCGGGCATGTGGATTTTTTGTTGCTGCCTGACAACAACATCCTCAAGGAACACCCTTCCACCGCACTGTTCAGCGACGAGTACGTGTGCGTGCTATGCAAGAATCACTCGGCGGCAAACGGGCCGCTGTCGATGGATGACTACAAGGCATTGGGGCACGTGCTAGTGCGTTGGGGCACCGAACATCGCGCGCCGATGGCCGATGAGTGGTTTGTGCGCAGCTTCGGCTTTGAGCGCCGGGTTGAGGTGACCACCAATACTTTCAACAGCGTGCCGCCCTTCCTGATCGGCACTCAACGTGTGGCCACCATGCACCGCCGCCTAGCCGAGCGCTGGGCGCACTACCTACCCCTGAGCGTGGTTCCCGCGCCTTGGACGGCGCCGCCGTTGACCATTGCCATGCAGTGGAATAAATACCAGCAGCATGACCCCGGGTTGGCGTGGTTGCGCCACCTGATCATCGAGACCGCAGCCTCTCTCCCCTGACCCGCTGCCTGTAGCCGCTGTCGAAGCTGCTACAGGTTAGCCGTCGTAGGCTTCGCGGGCGGCGTTGATGGTCGGGGCCTGTTGTTCGAGCCAGGCCAACAGCCCGTCCAACTGCTCCATGAGTGCCAACCCCAAAGGTTTGAGGCTGTATTCGACCTGCGGTGGGATGGTCGCGATCACCGTGCGTTCGAGCATGCCATCGCGCTCCAGGGCGCGCAGCTTGAGGGTCAGAATACGCTGTGAAAGCGTGCCATCGGCCATGCCATTGACCTCCCGCTGCAACTCGGTAAAGCGCAGTGTGCCATTGCGCAACACCAGCAACAGCAGCGGGCTCCAGCGATCGCCCAGGCGGGCCAGAGTTTCGCGGACCGGCCCATGGGGGTCGTTACCGCCGCGCAGCACGCGCGCTTTCAGATCGTCCAGCGCTTGGCGCTGAACCGTGTCGACCACTCGCGTAGACCCTTCGCCCTTGTGCATCCCACTCTCCACATATTGCGCCCAGAGGGTACGCACATTCAGGTAACCGACCCACATTAAAGTGCCGTCTTCCGCGTATCTACCAGCCGCTCTTAGAATCGCCCCAGCAGCGCCTGCACCTGGCAAGGAGCTGAAAACAAAAACAACAGACGCGGAAGGTCCACATGAATCACTACGATGTTGTCGCCATCGGCGGCGGGCACAATGGCCTGGTGGCCGCGGCCTACCTGGCCAAGGCCGGCAAGAAAGTCCTGGTGCTGGAGCGCAAGGACTACGTCGGCGGCGGCGTGACAACGCGCCAGCTTAACACTCCCGGCTTCTGGCATGACGAGCACTCGAGCGTGCACATCATGATCCAGGGCAACCCCCTGATCACCCAGGACGAGCTTGAGCTGTTCAGCAAGTTTGGCCTCAAGTACAACTACTCCGACGTGCCCCACGCCACCGTTTTCGAGGACGGTAGCGCGCTGATCACCTACCGCGACCTGGACAAGGCCTGCGAATCCATCGCCAGCATCTCTCCCCGCGATGCCGAAACCTATCGCAAACTGGCCACCAAGGCCGCGGGTCTATTGCCGATGTTCCTTTCCGGTTTCTACTCACCGCCCCTGCCCATGGGCGCCATGGTCGCCATGCTCGACCAGAGCCTGGAAGGTCGCGAGATATTTGACGCCATGCAACGCAGCACCCTGGACATCATCGATAACCTGTTCGAGCATGACAAGGTCAAGATCCATCTGCTGCGGGTGATCGCCGAGAACCTGCAAACACCCGATGAGCTGGGCACCGGCATGGGCGTCTACGTGTTCGTCGGCATCATGCACACCTATGGCGTATCGCAGCCGGTGGGGGGCAGCGGCAAGCTGTCCGAAGCACTGGTGCGCTGTATCGAGCACCACGGAGGCGAAATCCGCTGCAACAGTGAAGTGCGCAAGGTCATCACAGAAGGTGGCCGCGCTACCGGTGTCGAGCTAGCCGATGGTGAGCGCATACTGGCTCGCGACGCAGTGATCGGCGCTCTGCACCCCCATGTGATCAAACGCTTTGTCGATGGGCTGGACCCGGGTATGGTTGCCCGTGCCGAACGCGCCACGCTGGCTCCATTCAGCCTATTCGTCAGCCACTACGATTTGCACAACAAGGCCGAGTTCTACGCCGGAGCCGATGTCGGTCGCGCCACCATGTTGACCATGATGAGCAGCGACCGCCTGAGCGACATGCTCGACGACTTCGACGAGCTGCGCCGTGGTCGCGTGTCGAAGCGCCGACTGGTGGCCGGTGGTGACGAGAGCATCAACGATCCGACACGTGTGCCGCCTGGCAAAGGCATGTTCCATGGCATGACCTTTGCTCCCTACAATCTGGCAGAAGGCGGCGCCGCGCGCTGGGATGACTATAAGGAGGAGTTCGGCGACCTGAGCCTTCAGGCCTACCGCAAGTTCGTCAAGAACCTCACGCCCGACAACATCATTGCCCGCAAGGTGTGCTCACCGCTTGACCTGGAACGCAGCTCGCCCAACTCCATGGTCAAAGGCGACGTACACGGCGTAGCCCCCTACTTCTATCAGAACTTCGCGCACCGCCCCACGCCCGACCTGGGCCGCCTCTGCGTACCTGGGTTGGACAACCTGTATCTGGTAGGTCCCTTCATGCACCCAGGTGGTGGGGTATTTGGCGCAGGCCGTGGCACCGCCATCAAAATGTTCGATGACATGGGCATCGATTTCGAACGCGTGACGAGGAACTGAACATGAAGATTTTCGGTAGCGACAATAGTGAGTTGATGGCCGTCAGTGCCATTGAACGCAGTGGAAATGAGTTGGTGCTCAAGGGCAAGATTTTCGGTGCCATGCCGATGCTTGCCAAGGTACGGCCGGAGGAAGCCCGTGCAGCATTGCGATTGCTAGACTGCAAAACGGTTATATTCCTCCTTAGTCTTTTGTTCAGACCATCTAGTAAGAAGCCAAAAAATTGAGAGCCGCGGATAAAGCGATGTTGGATTTTGTTGAGCTCAATTCAGAAACGCAATATTTGATCCGGCTTTTCCTGGGCCGCTAGCTACTATCGGCTCCACCACTTCAACATCTAAAGACGTTCACGGACGTCTTTTTTTGTGTCTGAAATCCACCAAAATCAAGGGTTTGATCGCTACAGAGCTCCGCAGAGAATTTTTGAGTTCCAGCCGTTTGGGTATTCCAAGCCATCCGGTGCTATTTTTTGGAATACCAAAATGGTGTCAGAAGTAGCTCTCATGCCTGCTCCAGCCCTTCGCCTCTCCGACCGCTAGCTCAAGACAGTCAAGGCAAAAGACAAGGATTACGTCCTCAGCGATGGTGACGGCCTCCAGCTCCGATTCAGAAGCAATGGCTCGATGCTGTGGAACTTCAACTATTGCGAGCCGGTAACCAAAAATCGTATCAATATGGGGCTGGGCACGTACCCAGCGCTCTAACTAGCGAACGCCAGGAATGTTGGCGCCGACGCCGAATTGACCCACGTGCCAACGCAAGACTGACCCAACTTCAATCGGCAGAAATCCAGCACAGGAAATGGTTCGCGAGGAATCAGACTGAGTCAGTGGCATCTCGGTAACTGAGTCAATTCAGTGCCGGCGCCAACAGACAATCGCTGGCAAGCGTTCGTGCGTTGGTGTCGGTCAGATGATGATCCCGATTACAACGATGCGATTCAGATCGATCGACGGATCGCTCCTGGACTGCACCGCTTAGAAACTGTCGAAAAATCAGCCTTTGGTCGAAAAAACACTGAGCCATCCAGAGTATGGGCCAAAGTATGGGCTGGGATTTTTTTCAGAAACACAGAAACGAAAAAGCCCTGAATAATCAGGGCTTTAACGTATAGGTATGGCGGAGAGATAGGGATTTGAACCCTAGGTACTGTTGCCAGTACAACGGATTTCGAATCCGTTTTTGCTCTCATATTTTTTTGAGTAAAAACTATAAATATCAATGAAATCAGAAACATGAACTCATTATAACGCAACAGAGTTCCACACCATTCGGGGGAGTGGTTCCCCCAAAACTCCCCCATGCCTGACTCTGCGCCCTCGTGGAGTGACCTTGGCAGCTTTGCCCTAGATTCAAACCGAGCCATGTGATATCAAACCAGCATCAATCACAAGGAGCTGTGCATGAGCCGCATGAACCCATTTGCATCAATGCACACCGATATGGTGTGGCTGGTCAAGACTGATGGAAGAAGACTCGGGCCTTACCCTACTCGGATTGGCCCGACAGCAACCATCTTCGAGCCGTTGCTCGATGTGGATGAGGGAGATCATCTAGAGAGGAGCTTGCCTGGCGGCAAGGTGGAGCGTCACAGCATCGTTGAGTGCAACTACTCGCAGGGATTGCCCGGGATCGGACCTCATTGGTCGCTCAAGCTGAGAAAAGGTCCTGAGAAAGAAAAGCCTCAGCACCAGCACACAACCTTCAATATCCACAACTCGCAGAACTTTCAAATTGGCGACCACAACACTCAGCACATCGAGCAAGGTATAGCTGATTTGCTCAAGAGGATTGAGCAAAGCGGCGCGCCTCAGGAAGAGGTCGAGCAGGCCAAGGGGCAGATAGCAAAGATGCTGGAGCATCCATTGGTTTCGGCAATCCTTGGTTCCGGAGTTGGAGCGCTGATCGGCTTGGCCGGCGGTTAGATCACCTGCAAGCTGTAACCGCCGCCTCCAGCTGCCGCTCGTACCCAATCCTCTGCCGACGCCCCGCCAGCAGCGCCGGCACCTTCACCTCCAGATTGTGGGGGTTTTGCGCAGGCCGCGGGCTTAGTGAAGAGGCGGCAGCTCCTTTCCGCGCAACGTGGCTATCACCCTAAGCTGGTAATGGGAAACCACCTGGAACAGCGACTCGGCCAATAGGCGCAACCGCTCGATCTCTTCCGCCGGCGCGCCTCGATCCTGCGCCTGGTGATACTCCCGCATGGCGTCAATAGCCTGCTGAATCAGCGGCTCGCCGGCCTCAACCATGCCGATGAAGGTGCGCTTGTCCATTCCGGTGACCTGCTCATTTGGTCAGGCCATTATAGATGGACTCGCACCCCAGGCCCGCTCTTCGGCTTCGCTTAATTGGTTTCACAAGACATCTACGCATAAAACCAAGATGATACATCGTTCACGTACTCCCTAGCGTGCGGAGCTATGTTGATCTATACGCATCAAGCTGGACAAGAAAAATCCAATCAATGAACGCTTTATATCGAAAAGACATAGGCTTAATGGCAAAAACGAATTTGGCATCCCAAGGAGAACACTTAATTTTTTTACAACACTGTTTACTCTGCAACGAAGCTGGCTCAGCATCACAAAAATTTATTTACGACGAATCCAGGATTGCGCAATAATGCCTTTGGGATACTGCTAAGTCGCAGACCATCTCGCGCCTGAAGCACATACTAGCAAAGCAAAAATACAGGAAGTTTAATAAGTGCACGAATATTTTTTCAACACCCCTGTCTTTGATGATGTAGCGACCTGCTCAACCGTATCCGTAACTTTTGAAGTGGAGCGCGAGACATTAATAGACCTGGACCATAGGATCAACGGAGCTATTCGAGAAAACCCAGTAAGCCTTTATAGTCAAGGATATAAAACTCTATGCCCGCATTACAACAATGAAAAACTTTTCACCCTAATAAACAACCAGATCGACTCAGAAGACATTGTTAGAAATCTCATGATGTGCACACACATGATGAGAAATGGCCTGACATATCTAACATTTATATACAAGCTTAAGATACCCGTCAGACTAACCTTCACATCACCTGCCAAAGAAAAATTCTGTAGCATTCTAAATCCTTGCTTGATGCTTGATGATTGCTCGACATTGACCATTCGGCTCAAGCAACTTTCACAAAGGATTATGAATGCTCTAGGCGGTCAAATAACAGACAACCCTGTGTTTAGCGCTGAAATCATAAGTAAAACTACTGAAAATTACTTTAACGATGATTCAGAAACTATAACACCTTCATGTATTATTCATAGAGGCCAAGCCCCAATTGAGATTATATGCACGCAGTCTGAACATGGAAGATATTCTGCCTTCTACGTTCCTTTATGGGTAAAACTACCTTTTTTTGGATTTTATGTCCAAAGCGGAGATGCGAACGAAGAACTTTTGACAGAGCGACTTGGGATAGACTTTTTTAGTCATGGCCCCCACATCTGCATGAGCTTTTACGAGAAGGTAAATCAAGACCTCAAAATGATTGAGGGCAGTGTAAGCAAATTCCTCAACAAAAGAAATCACTCAGATCTTGAATCGCTGACATCCATAAGCAGCTTCAGCGATAAGTTACATGCAGTTTCAGAAAAAATTTCTATTTTGATGTCTGCTTCTAGAGAGCAACTATTTGCAGAATCTTACACCAATGCATTTCAAAGCAGTCTTCATAGCCTGCAGAATCGCGCAAATGACCTTCAATCATTCCTCAGGGCTAGACATCCACTCAAAGAAAGCTTACTTCAAGTAGAACAGATCAAAACGAATAGGATATTTTCGATCATGTTCGCAATCCTTGCCGGAGTTCAAGTATTTATCGCTTTCATCACTGTTGACTGGACGGGTGACGGCCTGACAAACAATAATATATACAAGAACCTATCAGCAATTTACCACCTATTCTTGCCCTGAGACTCTTGGGAGCCTTGAATTATATTGAACATGTTTATGGACCCGAATGAATAATAACCGCCGCTAAACAGCCAAACAAGATATGGTAGAAGTGGTGAATATACGACGGGACGATTCGGGGCTCAGAAATATCTAGCATAGCTGTCCGGCAATGGCGGATTCTTTCCCGTTCCTCTCTGGTCGCTCTATTAGCATAAAGCCTTGGTAGGCTTTCCCTGGTAGCCTTTTTGAAAAGCGCTTCGTACTCTCGTTGGCATTGTTCCCCTGCTATTCGGGCTTGGCCATGATCCTCCTGCAGCTCCTCCGCTCGAGCATCAGGTCATTCGAGCAGGTAGTAGAGCACCACGACGGCGCGGGTAGCCGTTTAGCCTCTGGCAACAGGGCCGGTTTTCGTACCGGGGCACCTGTCGCTCAGCGGCAAGATCCTACCGCTGCTTCCAGAAGCCGCTCGTAGCCAATGCGCTGCCGGCGCTCAGCCAACAGGATGCGCACCTTCACCTCAAGGCTGTCGGTTTTGCGCAGACCGGCAGCTGCCCAGGGCGGAACAGCCACTTCCGGCGCCCGACACGGCACCTGCACTGGCACCTCGACGCGCACGTACTGGACCTCTGGCGCGACCTTCCCTGCGCAGCCGGCCAGCAGAGCGATGCCTGCGAGCACCCCCACCCCGCGCAGGATTCGACCTGCAGCACCTGCACCGCCTGCACTTTTGTGCAAGACCTGCACTTGTTCGCTGCTCCTGCAGGGCCCACCTTGGTGGCCACCCTCAAGCCCAGAAGTCATGCGGGTTTCAGTGGTAATTTCGCCTGCCTGGTGGTCGGGCAGGCCCAACCCTAAATCGGTCATAGCCCTAGCTCCTGATCGATGATCAAGGTGGCGGCTGCGCACTGGTCGCCGCCGGTTCGCTCCTGCTGCAGGCGGTTCGCCGCGGCGTAGTCGATGCCTGCACTGGTTTTGGCCTCACTGACCGCCTGCTCCGCCCTGGCCTGGCGCTCATTCGCCGCCAGGGTCAGGTCGCCCAGGGCCTTCCCCTGTTCTTGCGCCAGGCCTGCAAGGTTGTCTCGCGCCGCTGTGCATGCTGCGACCCGGTCCTGCTCTTCGTCCAGAGCCGGCCGGAAATGGCTGGTGGCGAGCCAGACGCCCACTGCAACACCAAGCAGGGCCATCAGGCCGGCGCCGGCAAGCCGCATCACCCAGTCGTTCACATCGCCTCCAAGAACAGATCCCGCTCAGCAGCCCGCCGGCGGACCAGCCCGGCCAGCACCTGCCCGCCTGCCTTGTTCCAACGCGGGAACTGCTCGGCAGCAGCTGCGTAATTACCTGCATTAAGCAGTCGGCGGAGCGTGGACGATTCGAGATTGGCTGCACCCAGGTTGTAGGTGAAGCTCATCAGCGCATCCCACTGGTTTTGGTTCAGTTGGGCCGTGACCAGGCGCTGCACTTCTGGCTCGAAGCGCTGCACGTCGTTCAGCAGCATGCGTTCGGCCTGTTCCTTGGTGATCGTCATCCCCGGTTTCACGCCACGGGTGGTGCCATAGCCGATCGTCCAGACGCCGACAGAATCCTGATAGGCCTGCAGGCGCAGGCCCTCGAATGACTTGATGAGGCTCAAGCCACGTTGCGATGTGCGCATGGGTTTTCTCCAGGCGAAAAAAAGCCCGCGCTAGGCGGGCTGAAGACTAGGGCGAGTTGCATTCATGGCAGTGGCCTGCTCAGTGCGATTTGCTCGCAACAGGTGCGTCGGTCCGACCTGTAGCATTCCACCAGCAGGTCACGGAAGGGCTCACCGGGAAGGCACAGACGGATGGCTGCGCGCCGGTTTGCCTGCCGCTCCATGATGCTTGCGCAATGAGCACGCGCCCGGCTACCCGGACGCATGTTCAGACTGCCAGGTTTGGTAAAGAGTCTGAACCGCTGCGTTAAGGTACTCGCCGTTGCCGGCGTCCCGCAGGAATTGAGGTTGTGCCAGCTTTCTTTGCTTGAGCTGGCCCTTGAGCCATTTTTCGAACGATGGGTCGATAGGTTCCTTGACCGCATCGGCCGCTTGACCTTCGCTCAACGGCGTAGCGGCCAATTCCCAAAGCGACATGCTCATACCCTGATCCCCTTGCGCAAAGCGTAGGCGCGCAGGTCGGCAACCGTGGCCACCTGTTCGTCCGCAGTCAAAACTGCCGAGTGCAGCTGTACCGCAGCGATATCGCACGACCCGGTGAATCCGCTTGGGTTGAACAGGCTGCCGATGCGGATCTTGTTTACAGTTGGCCGACGCGGCAGGCCACCCGTGGTGGACTGGGTTGTTGTGCGGTTGTTGGTCAGGTCACTGAAGACGATCCCGGTGGAGCTGATCACCACGCTATAGAGCGCCCAGTTCGCCGCGTCCTGGGAAACCAGCGTGGCGCGCGGGAAAGTCTTGTCAGCGGCGGTGTTGCCGTAGCAAGCGTTAACCGAAATAGCGTTGGTACCACTGAAGAACAGCGCGAAACCGTCTGATGCGCCACCGTCTGCGGCAAGGCCGTCGTAGGTGCCAAGGAAGCCAGGACGCGTTGCGCCACTGTTGTTCGGATCACCAGACCTTGCGATCATGAAGAAGGTGATGGCGGACGGCTCTTGGATGCCCGACTGGATGAAGTTGGTCAGGCCGTTGCAGGTGAGGCGATCAGCCGATGCCACCGGCGCCCCCACAACGCTGCCCTGGGCCTTGCCGGGTGCCAGGTTATGCGCAGCCTTGGCCGGACTCCCATTGGTAAAGTGAATCAGCTCCAGTGCGCGGCGCACCGGGGCCGCGTACTCGGTCGCGAATGCCTCGGCATCTACGTCTTTTGCAATCAGGCGAACGCCCATATTTCAATCCTCTCGGGTTAGAAGCCGGTTGCGCGGCTGTACTGGAACATGACGCACGGGTTGTGCAGAGCGAAGGTGTTGCCCAAGGGCGATACGGCGGTGTCTTGCAGGCCATGCGAGTCGCGAAGGTTTCCGCGCGGGCCTACCACAGGACCGGACTTGTTGGGGTCGGTTGGGC
>NZ_QJRK01000066.1:0-25728 GCF_003205245.1 Pseudomonas sp. MB-090624
GTGGGGGTCAGGCGCATGGGGCGGGCTCCGGGATCTTTGCCGTGAAAGCTGGCCACGTTACGCAGGCTGGCGGTGGATCTCAAGTCAAGGGTTGCTCGCACAGGCGCCCACTGCCCTGAGGATTGCGGGGGACTTGCAGGCGCTGGCTTGCCGGCGACGGGGGGGCGATGCAGACAACACGTTCCTTGCAGGCAGAAAAAAGGGCCTGTGAAGGCCCTTTCCCCAATCAACCACCCAGATACGCGTCGCGCACCTTCGGGTCGGTCAACAAGGCTTCCCCGGTACCTTGCATCACCACCCGGCCGTTTTCCAGCACGTATGCCCGGTCGGCAATCTTCAGCGCCTGGTTGGCGTTCTGTTCCACCAGGAACACCGTTACGCCGTCACGGCGCAGCTGTTCGATGATGTCGAAGATCTGCTGGATGATGATTGGCGCCAGGCCCAGCGAGGGTTCGTCGAGCAGCAGGAGCTTGGGCTTGCTCATCAGCGCACGACCAATGGCGAGCATCTGCTGCTCGCCACCCGACATGGTGCCGCCACGCTGGGCATAGCGTTCCTTCAGGCGCGGGAACAACTGCAGGACTTTGTCCAGTTGCGCCTGGTAGTCGCCTTTGTCGGTGAAGAAACCACCCATGGCCAGGTTCTCCTCGACGGTCAGGCGGGCGAACACGCGGCGGCCTTCCGGTACCACCGCGATGCTCTTGCGCATGATGTGCGAGGACGGCTGGCCGACCAGTTCTTCACCCAGGTACTTGATGCTGCCGCTGTGCGCCTGGGGTGAGCCGCACAGGGTCATCAGCAGGGTCGACTTGCCGGCCCCGTTGGCACCGATCAGGGTGACGATCTCGCCTTGGTTGATCTCCACGTTGACGCTGTGCAGTGCCTGGATCTTGCCGTAGAAGGTGGAAACGTTCTCGAACTTCAGCATTTACGCTTCCCCCAGGTAGGCTTTGATCACATCAGGGTTGTCGCGGATCTCCTCCGGCGTGCCGTGGGCCAGGGGGGTGCCCTGGTTGATCACCACGATATGGTCGGAAATGCTCATCACCAGCTTCATGTCGTGCTCGATCAGCAGCACGGTGACGTTGTGCGACTCACGCAGGTAGCCGATCAGAGCCTTGAGGTCTTCGGTTTCCTTGGGGTTCAGGCCAGCTGCCGGCTCGTCGAGCATGATGATGCGCGGCTGGGTCATCATGCAGCGGGCGATTTCCAGGCGGCGCTGCTGGCCGTAGGCGAGGGTGCCGGCGGTACGGTTGGCGAACTCGGTCAGGTTGACCTTTTCCAGCCAGTACTGCGCGCGCTCCATGGCCTCCTTTTCGCTGCGGCGGAAGCCCGGGGTCTTGAACAGGCCGGCGAAGAAGTTGGTGTTGAGGTGACGGTGCTGGGCGATCAGCAGGTTTTCCAGCGCGGTCATTTCCTTGAACAAGCGCACGTTCTGGAAGGTGCGCACCACGCCTTTGCGGGCGATCTGGTGCCCGGCCAGGCCCTGGATGGGCTGGCCATCGAGCAGGATGGTGCCGCCGCTGGGCTTGTAGAAGCCGGTCAGGCAGTTGAACACCGTGGTCTTGCCGGCGCCGTTCGGCCCGATCAGTGCCACCACCTGTTTTTCCTTGACGGTCAGGCCCACGCCGTTGACCGCCAACAAGCCGCCGAAGCGCATGCTCAGGCCGCTGACTTGCAGAATTTCGCGGCTCATCGACGCAGCTCCATGTGTGGACGTTGCATAGGCAGCAGGCCTTGCGGACGCCAGATCATCATCAACACCATCAGCGCACCGAACATCAGCATCCGGTATTCGCTGAACTCTCGCATCAGCTCTGGCAGCAGGATCATCACGATGGCCGCGAGGATCACGCCCAGTTGTGAGCCCATGCCGCCGAGCACGACGATGGCGAGGATGATCGCCGACTCGATGAAGGTGAACGACTCGGGCGTCACCAGGCCTTGGCGTGCAGCGAAGAAGCTGCCGGCGAAACCGGCGAAGCAGGCACCCAGGGTGAACGCCGACAGCTTGATCACCGTCGGGTTGAGGCCCAGTGCACGGCAGGCGATCTCGTCTTCGCGCAGGGCTTCCCAGGCGCGGCCGATCGGCATGCGCAGCAGGCGGTTGATGACGAACAGTGCCAGCAGGGCCAGCAGCAGGGCCACCAGGTAGAGGAAGATGACCTTGTTGATCGAGTTGTACGGCAAGCCGAAGAACTCATGGAAGGTCTGCATGCCCTCGGCGGCACGGCGTTCGAAGGTCAGGCCGAAGAACTCCGGCTTGGGGATGTTGCTGATGCCGTTGGGGCCGCCGGTCCAGTCGGTGAGGTTACGCAGGAACAGGCGGATGATCTCGCCGAAGCCGAGCGTCACGATCGCCAGGTAGTCGCCGCGCAGGCGCAGTACCGGGAAGCCGAGCAGGAAGCCGAAGGTGGCGGCCATCAGGCCGGCGATCGGCAGGCATACCCAGAAGCTCCACCCCAGGTAATGCGACAGCATGGCGTAGCTGTAGGCGCCGACGGCGTAGAAACCCACGTAACCCAGGTCGAGCAGGCCCGCCAGGCCAACCACGATGTTCAGGCCCAGGCCCAGCAACACGTAGATCAGGATCAGCGTGGCAATGTCGACCGCGCCGCGTGAACCGAAGAACGGCCACACCAATGCGGCGACGATCAGGCCCATGATCACGTAGCGCTGGGTTTTCGGCAGGGTCAGGTAGTTGCTGACTGCCGGTGGGATCAGTTTGCGGTCCGAGCGGCGGCCCATCACCGCACTCCACTGCCGGTCGAACAGTACCCGCAGGAACATCAGTAGCGAACACACGGCAATGATACTGATGGTGAACGTGCCTTGGCTGTGCACCACCAGGCTGATGCCGTCGATGCTCAGTTTCAGGCCCAGCACCGGGAAGGCCACGGCCCAGACCAGCAAGGCGCTGAAGAACGCCTGTTTGAGATTTCTGTTCATACTTTTTCAACCTCCGGGCGGCCCAGGATGCCGGTCGGCCGGAATAGCAGGACAAGAACCAACAAGCCGAATGCCACGACGTCCTTGTACTGGTCACCGAAGATATCGGCGCCGAACGCTTCGGCCACGCCCAGCACCAGCCCGCCGAGCATGGCGCCCGGGATGCTGCCGATGCCACCCAGTACCGCCGCCGTGAAGGCCTTCAGGCCCACCAGGAAGCCGGCGTTGGGGTTGATCACCCCGTACTGCATGCTCAGCAGCACGGCCGCCACGGCTGCCAGGGCGGCACCGATGACGAAGGTGAGGGCGATGATGTTGTTGGTGTTGATGCCCAGCAGGTTGGCCATCTTGATGTCCTCGGCGCAGGCGCGGCAGGCGCGACCCAGGCGGGAACGGGAGATGAACAGTGTGAGCAGGGTCATGGCCACCAGGGTGACCACGAACACCAGGATCTGCATGTAGCTGATCAGGACCTCCTCCGCGCCACCTGGCCCGAACGAGAAGCTGCCGGGGATCAGGTTGGGTATGGACTTGTCCTTGGAATCTTGCGACAGCAAGACCGTGTTCTGCAGGAAGATCGACATACCGATGGCGGAAATCAGCGGGATCAGGCGGTTGCTGTTGCGCAGGGGGCGGTAGGCAACCCGTTCGATGCTGTAACCGTAGGCACTGGTGACGAAGATCGTCGCGACGAAGGCAACGGTCATCAGGATGGGCAGCGAGTGGATGCCCATCATGGCCAGGCCCGCCAGGGCGATGAAGGCCACATAGGAACCGATCATGTACACCTCGCCGTGGGCGAAGTTGATCATGCCGATGATGCCGTACACCATCGTGTAACCGATGGCGATCAAGGCATAGGTACTGCCGATGGTCAATCCATTAACCAGTTGTTGGAAGAAATGGTAGATCTCAGGCATTACAGCGCTCCTAAAAACCTGATTTGCATTTCGCTGGCGAGGGTAAGGCCAGGAAACCGCGGGTGACGGTTTTAAGATTTTCAGGTGAGCCCGCCCCCGGATCGCGGGGGCCAGGCCCATGAACCTCGTAAAACAAAGCCCACTGCTCGCACAGTGGGCTTCTAGGTCAGCTATTAGTCACGCAGTTACTGAGGGGAGACTTCGGTCTTAGGCTTGCCGAAGTGCCATTCGTAGACCACGAACTTGAAGTCTTTCAGGTCGCCTTTGGCGTCGTAGGACAGCTCGCCGGTCGGGGTTTTGAAGGTGCCGGCGTGGATGGCCTCGGCCACCTTGTCGGTGTCTTCGGACTTGGCGGCCTTGATGCCTTGGGCGATCAGTTCCACAGCCGAGTAGGCAGGGAATACGAACGGGCCGCTTGGGTCCTTGCCGTCAGCCTTGATGGCGTCGACGATCTTCTTGTTCGCAGGGTCGGCGTCGAACGACTTCGGCAGGGTGACCAGCAGGCCTTCGGAGGCGTTCTGGGCGATCTGCGAGATGGAGTCGTTGCCCACGCCTTCCGGGCCCATGAACTTGGCTTTCAGGCCTTTTTCCTGAGCCTGGCGCAGGATCAGGCCCAGCTCTGGGTGGTAGCCACCGTAGTAGACGAAGTCGACGTTGTTCTGCTTGAGCTTCTGGATGATCGAGGAGAAGTCCTTGTCACCGGCGTTCAGGCCCTCGAACACGGCGACCTTGGTGCCTTTTTTCTCCAGGGTCTGCTTGACCGCGGTGGCGATGCCTTCACCGTACTGCTGCTTGTCGTGCAGTACCGCCACCACTTTCGGTTTGACGAAGTCGGCGATGTAGTTGCCGGCCGCCGGGCCCTGAGCGCTGTCCAGGCCGATGGTGCGGAAGATCAGCTTGTAGCCACGGGCAGTGATTTCCGGCGAAGTGGCGGCCGGGGTGATCATGATCACGCCTTCGTCTTCGTAGATGTCCGATGCCGGCTGGGTGGAGCTGGAGCACAGGTGGCCGATGACGAACTTGACGCCGTCGTTGACCACCTTGTTGGCGACTGCCACGGCCTGTTTGGGGTCGCAAGCGTCGTCGTATTCCTTGGCCTCAAGCATTTTGCCATCGACGCCGCCAGCGGCGTTGATATCCTTGATGGCTTGCTTGGCGCCGATGAACTGCATGTCGCCGTACTGGGTCACAGGGCCGGTCTTGGGGCCGGCGATGCCGATCTTGATGGTATCGGCGGCAAACGAATGGCTGGCTACCCCGGCCAGTACCATCGCGGCGAACAGCTTGGAAATCTTGATCATAGTGCTCCACTCATTCTGTTGTAATTCTTATAGTCCTGGCGGCCAGGGCTACAGACCGGGCGGGATTTGCGGCGTGGCCATGCCAACGCGCAAGCCCACCTTCCCCCGGAACATGTCCCGGAACTGTACCGGTACAGTGTAGAGCGCTGTCGGATCGCTTGAAAAGCGGTCAAAAAGTGCCTGCTTCCTGGGTTGTCGCTTGATCGAAAGAAAGATACAGAAAGGCGCCATCAAACTGCCTGCATCTGCGCTTTCAGCCCACAAATTCGGGGCCAATCGACCAAATTACATATTTGAAACCGGGTTTTTCTGCAAAAATGCCGGCCTTTTTTATTGGCGATTTTTGCGGATACCACCCATGACCGATCAAACAAGCACCCTCTATGCCAAATTGCTTGGCGAGACTGCAATCATCGAGTGGAAAGCGCTGGAGCGTTTCTGGGCAAAGGGTGACCTGATTTGGGTCGACCCCAGCCTGGATCTGATCGCTGTGGCTGAGGCAATGGCCGAGAACCGCAGTGAAATCTTCGCCAAATGGCGTAGTGATGGCACTGTGGGGCCCGTCTCGGCAGAGCAGGCCCTGGACCTGCAAAGCCGCGATCCAGAGATATGGGCAGTGGTGGTGTCACCGTTCATCGTGATCCAGGCGTGCTGACCAGGCGTGATCTTTTTTGGTGCGTAAAAATGCGCACTCGCCTCGTTTTGGTGCTCGCTGCTGCTCAAGGCGGGTGGAGGTAAGTAACAATTCGGCGTGGCGGTAACAGTTTACGGGATGCGTAATGAGGTTGCCCCGCAACCCAGCCCGATATCGAATCTGACGGGAGTCATTGATGAACACTGCACTACCTTCACTTGGTTTTGCCGGCATTGGCCTGATGGGCTTGCCCATGTGCCGCCGGTTGCTGGCTGCGGGCTTTCCGCTGACGGTCTGGAACCGCAGCCCGGACAAGTGTGCCGCGCTGGTCGCCGCCGGTGCTCGCCTGGCTCGCAGCCCGGCCGAACTGTGCCGCGACAGCGACATGGTGTTGTTGTGCCTGGCCGACACGGCGGTGGTGCGTGAGGTGGTGTTTGGCGAGCAAGGCGTTGCCGAGGGTGGCCGTGGTGGCCAGTTGCTGATCGACTTCTCGAGCCTGGAGCCAACCGCCACCCGCGAAATGGCGGCCGAGCTGGCAGCGCTGTGCGGCATGGCCTGGCTCGATGCGCCGGTGTCAGGCGGCACCGCCGGTGCCGAAGCTGGCACGCTGGCGATCATGGTCGGTGGCGAAGCGGCGGACCTGCAGCGCGCTCAGCCGGTACTTGAGGTGCTGGGCCAGCGTGTCACGCACATGGGGGCGGTGGGCGCAGGCCAGGTGACCAAGGCGTGCAACCAGATGATCGTCGCCTGCAATGCGCTGGTGATTGCCGAAGTGGTGGCCCTGGCCGAGCAGGCCGGGGTGGACGCCACGCTGCTGGCCGAGGCGCTGGCCGGTGGTTTTGCCGATTCCAGGCCGTTGCAGATCCTGGCACCGCAAATGGCCGAGAGCCGCTTCGAGCCGGTCAAATGGCACGTGCGCACCTTGCTCAAGGACCTGGACGGCGCGGTCAAGTTCTCGCGCGAGCAAGGTTCGGCAACACCGCTCAGTGGCCTCGCCGCGCAACTGATGCGCCTGCACGGTAGCCAGGGGTACCTGCATAAAGATCCGGCGACCCTGGTAACGCTGTATCGCAGCAAGGGGTAAACACCACGAGGGTGCGCTGCAGCCGGTCCAGCATGGGTTGCAGCTCGGCCCAGGGCATTGGCCGCCCGAGCAGAAAGCCTTGCAGGTAGTCGCAGGCGTGGTCTGCGAGAAACGCTCGCTGTTCCTCGGTTTCCACGCCTTCGCTGACCACTTGCAAGTGCAGGGTATGCGCCATCACGATGATTGCCTGGACAATTTCACGGTCTTTCTGGCTGGCCGGCACGCCTTGCAGGAAGGTGCGGTCGATCTTCAGCACATCCAGGGGCAGGTGCTTGAGGTAGGCCAAGGACGAGTAGCCGGTGCCGAAGTCGTCGATCGACAGGGCGACGCCCAGGGCGCGGACCCGTTTCAGCAGGTTGACCGTGCGCTGGATATCCCCCATCAAGGCGTTTTCGGTCACTTCCAGCTCCAGCTGGTGCGCTGAGACCCCGGCGTGGAACAAGGCCTTCTCCACCTCGTTGGGCAGTTCGTCATGGCTGAGGGTCACCGCCGAGCAGTTGACCGTGACCTTGAGGTCGCCGTGGCCGCCGCGCTGCAGCAGGGCCAGGTCGGCGCAGGCGTGCCGCAACACCCACAAGTCGAGGTCGACGATCAGACCGTTGGTTTCGGCTATGCCGATGAACCGGTCGGGCCCAAGCAGCCCATGTTGGGGGTGCTGCCAGCGTACCAGGGCTTCCAGCTTGGCCACCCGCCCAGTGCGCTGGTCGAAGATCGGCTGGTAATGTACGCACAGGCCGCGCTCTTCCAGCAGCGCCAGTCGCAACTCTTCTTCCAGTTGCAGGGCAATCGAGGCGCGTGCTTTGAGACTGTCATTGAAAAAATTCAGGCTGTTGCGGCCGTTGTCCTTGGACTGGTAAAGGGCCAGGTCCGCATGCTTGAGCAGCTCTTCGGCGCTGCTGCCATCATCCGGAAAGATACTCACCCCAATACTGGTGGTCATCACCATGCGCCTGCCGCAAAGCTCGATGGGGTCTTTCATGCGTTGCATGATGCGCTGGGCCAGGTGGCGGGCTTCGTCGCGGCTGTTGAGGCTGGTGACCACGCAGAACTCATCGCCACCAAAGCGTGCCACCAGGTCCTGGCTGCGGGTCGCGGCCTTGATATGGTTGGCAATGACCTTGAGCAATTCATCGCCAGCGTGGTGGCCAAGGCTGTCATTGATGCGTTTGAAATGGTCGATATCCAGGAACATCACCGCCAGGCGGCTTTCGCTGGCCAGGTGCTCGGCCAGGCGTTCGGCGAACAGTTGGTTGAAACCACGGCGGTTGACCAGGTTGGTCAGTGCATCGTAGTGCGCTGCCTGCTGCAGTGACGCGCGGGCCTGGTCCAGTTCGCTGAGCAGCACGCTGACCCGGCGCAGGTCATGCTCCTTGCTTTGCAGCTTCTTGTCGGCCAGGGCCGCACTGATGCTGGCACCGCTGATCAGCAAGGTGATGAAACCGATGCCCAGCGCCAGTTGCAGGCTGTTATCCCCAGACGGCAAGCGCAGTGCGGTATCGCTGGGGATGACCAGGGTCATTGCCGACATCGCCGTGAAATGGGAAGCGACCATGCCCGCGGCGATCAGCAGGCTGGCGCCGTACTTCGCGGCCTGGTACAGGGTGCCGCTGCCATTGCGAAAGTTGCGCGCCAGGTACAATGCCAGCAGGCTGGTGAGCGGGGCGATGATGGCAGCACCCAGCAGCGGGCCGGTCTGGTAGTACTGCCGGGCGCCGGTTTGCATCGCGGCCATGCCGACAAAGTGCATGAGGACGATACCCATGCCGATCAGTACCGCGCTTTGTACGATGTGTGGCGTGCGCATGTCCTTGCGATCGAGGCTGCGCATGGCCAGCCAGGCAACCGCCAGGGCAATGAGCAGGGAAAGGATGGTCAGCGGCAGGTCGTAGTGCACTTCGACGGATGCCTGAAAGGCCAGCATGCTGATGAAATGCATGGCCCAGATGCCGCCGGCCAGGCAGCAGGCGCCAAGTACGTTCCATTGCCGGTGGGCGGTAGGGTCTTCGCTGTGGGACTGGCGCTCGGCCATGTCGAGGGTGGCGAAACAGGCTGCGCAGGCTACTACGTAGGCGAGTAGAACCAGCAGCGGCTCATGCCGACAATCGAGCAGGATACGTCCGGTTGCCGGCAAGTCGGCGAACAGTTGCAGGCCCAGCCACTCCATGGAATGCCTCTCGATCGAGTTTTCACTCGTCTGCGCTACAACCCTGTGCAGACTGCCCAGAGGCAGTATAGGAACAAGTGTTTAAGCCTTCCTGGATAATGGCACATTGATTTCTACGATTTGGTTATCAACCTAATCGCTGTCGGAAATATGGCACCCGCCCAAAGGGCAGCGGCCCGCGATGTGCCTGGCACGATGCCAGGCACCGGCTACGCCGGTTTTCGCGGGCACCTGCGCTGCCCCGGGGGAGGGGTGCTGGTATGGCGTCAGCCGGCGACTAGTACACGAATGGCTTCCAGTCGCAGGGCAGCTTTTTCCAGCATTGCCAGGCCCTCTTCGCGCTGCTTGCGCAGGGCGTCGATTTCGCTGTCACGCACGCTTGGGTTCACCGCTTGCAAGGCGAGCAGGCGCGCCAGTTCTTCGTCGGCCTCCGCTGCCAGGCGGCGTTGGGCTTCGGCCACACGCTCGACGTGGGTCGGCAGGATCTTCTCTTCGCCACCGCTGATGCGCTTGGCCAACACGTCGCGCTGCGCCTGGACAAACTTGTTGGCGCTGGCCCGTGGCACGCTTTCAAGCTGGTCGTTGAGCGTTTCGAAGGCCACGCGCGAGGCCAGGTCGTTGCCGTTGGCATCGAGCAGGCAGCGCAGTGCCGCAGGGGGCAGGTAACGCCCCAGTTGCAAGCTTCGCGGTGCCACCACCTCGCTGACGAACAGCAGTTCGAGCAGCACGGTACCGGGCTTGAGCGCCTTGTTCTTGATCAGGGCGACGGCCGTATTGCCCATGGAGCCAGACAGCACCAGGTCCATGCCGCCTTGCACCATCGGGTGTTCCCAGGTCAGGAACTGCATGTCTTCGCGCGACAGCGCCTGGGCGCGGTCGTAGGTAATGGTCACACCTTCGTCGTCGCCCAGCGGGAAGCTGGCGTCGAGCATTTTTTCGCTCGGCTTGAGGATGAGGGCGTTCTCGGAGTGGTCTTCGCTGTCGATGCCAAAGGCGTCGAACAGCGTTTCCATGTAGATCGGCAGGGCGAACTGGTCGTCCTGCTCGAGGATGGCTTCAACCAGCGCCTCGCCTTCACCCGCGCCGCCCGAGTTCAGCTCCAGCAAGCGATCGCGGCCGGTGTGCAGTTCGGCTTCCAGGCGCTCGCGTTCGTGACGGGCGTCGGCCACCAGGCTGTCCCAGGCCTTGCTGTCGCCGCCTTCGAGCAGCGGCAGCAGGCGTGGGCCGAACTGGTGCTGCAGGGCGTTGCCGGTCGGGCAGGTGTTGAGGAACGCGTTGAGCGCTTCGTGGTACCACTGGAACAGGCGTTCCTGCGGGCTGCCCTGCAGGTAGGGAACATGCAACTGGATGGTGTGCTTCTGGCCGATACGGTCCAGGCGGCCGATACGTTGTTCCAGCAGGTCCGGGTGGGCCGGCAGGTCGAACATCACCAAGTGGTGCGAAAACTGGAAGTTGCGGCCTTCGCTGCCGATCTCCGAGCAGATCAGCACCTGGGCGCCGAACTCTTCATCGGCAAAGTAGGCGGCTGCCCGGTCGCGCTCCAGAATGCTCATGCCCTCATGGAACACCGAGGCCGGAATGCCGGAGCGCACGCGCAGGGCGTCTTCCAGGTCCATGGCGGTTTCGGCGTGGGCACAGATGACCAGCACCTTGGTGCGCTTGAGCATTTTCAGGGTGTCGATCAACCAGTCGACCCTTGGGTCGAAACGCCACCAGCGCTCGTCGTCGGTGCTGTCACCCTGTGCCTGGAAGGCGACCTCCGGGTACAGCTCGGCTTTCTCGCCTGGCGGCAGCTCGCGGTATTGCTCGGGCATGGCCACCGGGTAAGGGTGCAGTTGGCGCTCCGGGAAGCCCTGGACCGCCGCGCGGGTGTTACGGAACAGCACTCGGCCGGTGCCGTGGCGGTCGAGCAGCTCACGGATCAGCCGCGCGCTTGCCTGGGTATCGCCATCGCTGACCGCGGCCAGCAGCGCTTCGCCCTCAGCCCCCAGGAAGCCCTGGATGGTGGCGTGTGCCTTCGGCGACAGGCGGCCTTCGTCGAGCAGCTCTTGCACGGCTTCGGCGACCGGGCGGTAGTGATCGCTTTCGGCGCGGAAGGCGGCCAGGTCGTGGAAACGGTTGGGGTCGAGCAGGCGCAGGCGAGCGAAGTGGCTGTCCTGGCCAAGCTGTTCAGGGGTAGCGGTAAGCAGCAGTACGCCAGGAATCACCTGGGCCAGTTGCTCGACCAGGGCGTATTCGGCGCTGACCTGGTCCTCGTGCCAGACCAGGTGGTGAGCCTCATCGACAACCATCAGGTCCCAGCCGGCGGCAAACAGCGCATCCTGGGCCTTCTCGTCCTCTACCAGCCACTCCAGGGCCACCAGTGCCAACTGGGCGTCATCGAACGGGTTGCTGGCGTCGCTTTCGATGAAACGTTCGGCGTCGAACAGCGCCACCTGCAAGTTGAAGCGCCGGCGCATTTCTACCAGCCACTGGTGCTGAAGGTTCTCCGGCACCAGGATCAGTACTCGGCTGGCCCGGCCCGTCAGCAACTGGCGGTGAATGACCAGGCCAGCCTCGATGGTCTTGCCCAGGCCCACTTCGTCGGCCAGCAGTACCCGCGGCGCGCTGCGGTCGGCGACTTCGCGGGCAATGTGCAACTGGTGAGCGATTGGCTGAGCGCGGCAACCGCCCAGCCCCCACAGCTCCGACTGCATCTGCTTGCTGGTGTGCTGCAGTGTGTTGTAGCGCAGGCTGAACCACGCCAAAGGGTCGATCTGCCCGGCGAACAGGCGGTCGCTGGCCAGGCGGAACTGAATGAAGTTCGACAGCTGGGTTTCCGGCAAGGTGCGCGGCTGGTTCTGCCCGTCGAGGCCGTGGTAGACCATCAGCCCGTCGATGTCCTCGACCTCGCGTACGGTCAGCTTCCAGCCTTCGAAGTGGGTGATCTGGTCACCTGGCGCGAAGCGCACGCGAGTCAGCGGCGCATTGCGCAGGGAATACTGGCGCGTGTCGCCAGTGGCCGGGTAGAGCACGGTCAACAGGCGGCCATCCTGCGCCAGGATGGTACCCAGGCCGAGCTCTGCTTCGCTGTCGCTGATCCAGCGTTGCCCCGGTTGATACTGCTGCGCCATACTGCCTGAACTCCCGCGATGAAAAAGCCGATTATGTTAACGGATCGGCCGGTGAGACCAAAGTGCCGAGCGCACCTAATGGTGCCGAAAGCCATCAGTCTAGCCGTTTCACCGCTCTGTACCGCACCGCCGACGAGGGCCACGCACCAACATGTCTGCCAAGCACAGCTGGATCAGCGCTTCCATGGCCGTGGGCAGCCTGTTGCTGCTCAGTGCCTGCGAGCAGAAAACCTTCGAGCCTTTGGCCCCCATTCCCACCGATCAGCTTGAAGTGCTGGGCGTGCAGGCGCCGATCAAGAGCGTGCATTTTCGCGACCGCGATGGCGAAGGGCTGCTGGTATTGAGCCGCAGCGATGGCCAGGCCAGCGACCCGGAAAGCGAGCAGGAGGTCGACAAGGTGGTGCTCAAGGCCACCTTGTACGGGCGCACGGCGCAAAGCGATGCGTTCAAGGCCCGCTGGCAGATCGAGCAGGAAACCACGTGCCCCGGCCTGGACCTGGATGTCGACTTCTATACGGATGTCAGTGACGTCAGCGACCTGAACAAAGATGGCGTGGCCGAAGTGACAGTTGCCAGTCACGCCTTTTGCGGCGGGGGTATCGACCCCCACGACATCGCCATCGAAATGCGTGAAGGGCAGGCCAGCTACACCATTACCGGGCAGTCGCTGATCAGCCCCGCAGGCGAGGACCCGGTGGGGGGCGAGCGCACCGACAGCGCTTCGCTCAACAACGCCCCGCAAGTGTTGCGTGACCACATGGATGCGGTCTGGCAGCAGGTCTACAAGCGCCCCTGGAGCGAAGCCAGCCCGCCCAGTGACGACGAGCCTGACGATGATGTGGAGTAAAGGCTGGGCCTGAGATCAAGGTAATGCCGCGCCTGCCGATACAGCGGGCATAGGAGAACGCCCATGCTGCCGCCGATCATACCGCTCAGTGCCGCCCCGGTGACCTCGCAACAGGACCCGGTCAAACCTACCCCCGACATCAAGCCGGTGGTACCGGCGCAGCCTGCGTCCGGCGAAACTGCCATCGACCTCAAGCAGCAGCGCGATCCACAGGAGCAGGCACTGCTGTTGCGTGATGAGCAGCGCCGCCAGCAGCAACGGCGCCAGCAGCGTGGGGAAGGGCGCTACAACCCCGAGCCTGGCGACGAGGTCAACGCCGACAATACTGTCCCGGTCGTGCCATTGATGGGCGAGCCCAACCGCCAAGGGCTGCTGGTGGACATCGAAGTCTGACACGGGGCTGGTCAGCGCCTGCGTCGGGCTTCATCATGCAAGTCTCCGTTGATCGTCGAGCCCACCCATGAGCCAAGACAACCTTATCGATTTCGATGCTGAACGCGCCAAGCGCGTGCATGACCTCAAGGAAAGGCGCCTGAACGAGATGCGCAATGCATTCGAGCAGGCTCTGCCGTTGAACACCGGCAAGAAAAAGAAGCCCAAGGGCAAGCCGAAGAAGCGCTGAAACTTGACGCAGGTCAACCCTGCACCTGCCTCGTGTGCCCGGGCCCGGGCACCATTGACCCTGATCAATTTTCCCTCGCCCGACATTGGTTAACGTTCTCCCATCGGACAACGGCAAACGAATGGGGAGGCCAGCATGTTCTTCGACAATGTGGTTATCGCCGGTGTGGTAACGGTCGGGCTGATGGTTGCTTTCTTTGCCGGTCTGGGCATTTTCATCTGGAAGGACTCGAACAAGCGCAAGCCGCGCTGACCTTCCGGGTACATGAGCACGCAAGGCATTTAGGGCGACTTCGGTCGCCCATTTTTTTTGACTGGCATTTGCGTGTTGCCTGCTGGGCCGCAGGGCTCAAGCCAGCTATCGCGCAGCGTGGCGTGCGCTGGCGCAGCAGTTGGATTGCAATGAAGATGAGTAGCTAGCTAATTATTCATTTTCACTTTATTCTCTGCGCCATTGTCTATCTTTTCACTACTACCCTCCCCGCAAGGTTCGCCCAGTGCCCATCACGCTTCAGGCCCTGTTCGCCCCCACCCTTCTCGCCATCAAGTTCGCCATCAAAACCCTGCTCGGTGGTGGCCTGGCGTTGTGGCTGGCAATGCGATGGGGCCTGGAGCAGCCGTCCTGGGCATTGATGACGGCGTTCATCGTTGCCCAGCCGCTGTCTGGCATGGTGGTGCAGAAAGGCCTGGCGCGGTTGGCCGGGACCTTTGTCGGTACGGTCATGGCGGTGGTGCTGCTGGGCCTGTTCGCCCAGACCCCGGGGCTGTTTCTGATTGCCCTGGCCTTGTGGCTGGCCTTGTGCACCGCCGCCTCTACCCAGTTGCGCAGTGCCTGGGCCTATGCCTTCGTGCTGGCCGGCTACACGGCAGCGATCATTACCTTGCCGGCCATCGACCACCCGCTGCAGGTGTTCGACCAGGCGGTGGCCCGCTGCACCGAGATCAGCCTGGGTATTTTCTGCGCCACGGCCAGCAGTGCCTTGCTCTGGCCGATGCGGGTCGAGCAGCAGCTTGGCGGCCAGGCGCGTCAGGCCTGGCAGAACGGTCTGCAGGCCGCCAGTGCGATGCTGGGTGGCGAGGACGATGCACGCAGGGGCTTGCTGGAGAGCCTGGGGCGCATCGTTGCCATCGACAGCCAGCGCGAGCATGCCTGGTTCGAAGGCAACCGCGGGCGTCAGCGTGCCCGTGCCATTCGGGGGCTAAGCCAGAAGCTGATGGTGCTGTTGCGTATTTCCCGGTCTGTGCGCCGGCAGTGGCGGCAACTGGATGAGCAGCAGGCGGAACACCTGGCCCCCTGGTTGTCTGAAGTTCGGGCGCTGCTGGACAAGCCCGACCAGCCCAGCCTGTTGTTGCTGCGCCAGCGCGTCTGGGGTGCCGCGCACGATGAGCATATAAGTTCGGTTGAGCATTACTGCCTGGCGCGCATGGCCCTGCTGCTGGATTACGCAATGGCCGCCGGCCAGGCGCTGGAGGCTGTGGAAACGGGCACGGCGCCGAAGGATGTCGGCCAAGGCCTGGCCGTGCACCGCGATTGGTCGCTGGCCTTGCTGTTCGGTTCGCGTAGCGCACTGGCGTTTCTGGTGATGAGCGCTTTCTGGCTGGCCACCGCCTGGCCTTCGGCACCGGGCGGCCTGGTGCTGACCTGTGTGGTCTGCAGCCTGTTCGCCAGCCGCGAGAATGGCGCGCAGATTGGCTTGAGTTTCCTGCGCGGGATCTGCCTGGCCATACCGGCAGCGTTCCTGGTCGGGCAGATTCTGCTGCCGCAATGGAGCAGCTTCGCGCTACTTTGCCTGGGCATGGGCGTGCCGCTGTTGTTCGGCGCGCTGGGCATGGCCCACCCGCGTACCGGCGCCACTGCCACCTCTTATTGCCTGCACTTCATCGTACTGGTGTCGCCGGTGAATGCCATGCAGTTCAGCGTGGCGACCATGCTCAACAGTGCCTTGGCCATGCTGGTAGGGGTGTCGGCAGCGGTCATGGCGTTTCGCTTGTTGGTGTTCCGTCACCCGGCCTGGCTTGGGCGGCGCCTGCGTGCTGCAACCCAGAGTGACCTGGTGCGCCTGACCCGGCGTGACCTGCGCGGGGCCGATACCTGGTTCGGCGGGCGCATGGCCGACCGCCTGATGCAGTTGGCGCGGCATGCCAGCGAGTTGCCCGAGGGCGAGCGCAAGCGCTGGGACGATGGCCTGCACGGGCTGGATATCGGTGATGAACTGGTGCACCTGCGCATGTGCCTGGCGGTCGCGCAGGCGCCACTGGGCGGTGCCGAGCGGGAGTACCTGCAGCAATTGGAGGCGGTACTGGCCAAAGGGCCTGCCGCCGGGCGCGGGCAACAGCTGGACAGTGCCAGCGAACGGTTCATTGCTGCGTTGCACCGCCAGCCTGCGAGCGACCCGCTGCGGTTGGCCGAGGGCGCGGTGCTGCAATTGCAGAAAAGCTGGGGCAAGTGGTGCCGCTGGCAGGAGGAAGCCCATGGGGTTGCGTGAATGGGAAGTGGGGGGCGTGCTGCTCAGCCCGTTTCTGCTTTATGTGTTGCTGGCGCTGGTGCTTACCGGCCTGCTGCGCCTGCTGGTGCAGGCCACACCGTTGGCGCGCTGGATCTGGCATGAAGCGCTGTTCGATGCGGCGGTTTTCGTTTGTGTGCTGTTCCTGGTGGTACGCCTGCTGGGAGCTTTTTAAAGGAGTGTTTCGATGCGTGCGGCCGTACGTACTCTTGTAACCCTGTGTGTGGTGGCCCTGGCCGTGTTGGCCGGCTACCAACTGTGGCAGTACTACATGCTTACCCCCTGGACCCGGGATGCCCGTGTGCGCGCCGATGTGGTGGTGATTGCACCTGACGTTTCCGGCTGGGTGCGCCAGCTCAAGGTGCATGACAACCAGCAGGTCAAGGCGGGTGAGCTGTTGATGAGCATCGACCGCGAGCGCTTCCAGGCCGCGTTCGACCAGGCCAGTGCGGTGACGCAAACCCGCGCCCAGCAGCTGCGCCTGCGCGAGAGTGAAGCAGCCAGGCGTACCGCCTTGGGGCCCGAGGCTATCAGTGCCGAACTGCGGGAGAACGCGCAGATCAATGCTGCCATCGCCCGTGGCGAGTTGCAGGAAGCCCAGGCGCAGCTGCAGGTGGCGAAAATCAACCTGGCGCGCAGTGAAGTGCGTGCGCCGCGCAGCGGGCATATCACCAACCTGCGCCTGGCCGAAGGCAACTACGTGAACACCGGCCAGTCGGTGATGGCCTTGGTGGACGATTCGACGTTCTATATCCAGGCCTACTTCGAGGAAACCAAGCTGCCGCGCATTCGCGTGGGTGACCCGGTAAAGGTCTGGCTGATGGGTGCGGGTGAACCCATGCATGGGCATGTAGAAAGCATCAGCCGCGGCATCACCGACAGCAACAGCAACCCGGACAGCCAGCTGCTGCCGGAGGTTGAGCCGACCTTCAACTGGGTGCGGCTGGCCCAGCGGATACCGGTGAGAATCCGCCTGGACCAGGTGCCGGACGGCGTGACCCTGAGTGCGGGGATGACTGCGAGCGTGCAAGTGCATGAGCCGTGAGCCGGGGCCCGGGCACCCGCCACTACAGGAACATGCCGCCCGAAACCTCCAGGCGCTGCCCGGTGATCCAGCCATTACCGTCTTCCAGCAACAAGGCGATCGCCGCGCCGATGTCATCCGGCAAACCCACCCGTCCCAGCGCGGTGTTGCCTGCAATGTAGTCATTCACCTGCGGGTTGTCCCGCACTACGCCCCCGCCAAAATCGGTCTCGATGGCCCCCGGGGCCAGGATGTTCACGCGAATGCCCCGGGCGCCCAGTTCCTTGGCCTGGTAGCGGGTCAGCACTTCCATCGCGCCTTTCATGGCGGCATAGGCGGCGTACCCTGGTAGGGCAAACCGTGCCAGCCCGGTCGAAATGTTGATTATCCGGCCGTTATCGACAAGCAGTGGCAACAGGCGTTGGGTGAGGAAGAACGGGCCTTTGAGCTGAATGTTCAGCAGTTGGTCGAACTGCGCCTCGCTGGTTTCGGTATACGGCACGTTCAATCCGATGCCGGCATTGTTCACCAGAAAGTCGAAACGCTGGCGACCGTGGTGCTGCTGCAAGGCAGCCGCCAGCCGCTCGGCAAAGCCGGCAAAGCTGCTGGCGTCACCCACATCCAGTTGCAGCATGGTCGCCTTCACACCTGCCTGCTCCAGCGTGGCCGCCACGGCCTGTGCTTCTTGCGCCTTGCTGTTGTAGGTGCCGATGACGTCGATGCCACGGGCGGCCAGATGCTCGGCGGTGTTACGGCCAAGGCCGCGGCTTGCGCCGGTGATCAGGGCAATCTTGCGGGTCATGGTAAGAACCTCGTGATGGGTGGATGCTCACAGGTTATTGGTCGGCTGGCGGGTGTTAAATCCTGCAAAAATGGAAATACTGTTCGCCTCAACCGGATAGTCGAGGGCGGGCGTGAACAAGTTGGAGTTGCTGCGGACCTTTGTGCGGGTCAGTGAAGTGAACAGCTTTACCCTGGCCGCCGAGAGCCTGGGCTTGCCACGTTCGACGGTGTCGGAACAGGTCAGGGCGCTGGAGCGCCTGCTGGGTACGCAACTGTTCAACCGCACCACCCGCCGGGTGCGGGCCACGCAGGATGGTGCCTTGCTGTACACACGCAGCAAGGACCTGCTGTCAGGTATGGAAGAGATCGAGAGCCTGTTCAGCGCCGATGATGCCGAACTGGCCGGGCGCCTGCGTGTCGACCTGCCGACGATGATGGCGCGGCGGGTCATCATTCCCGCGTTACCCCGGTTCCTGCAGCGTTTTCCACGTTTGCAGGTAGAGCTCAGTTGCACCGATCGGCAGGTCGATTTGCTGCGTGAGGGCTTCGACTGCGTGATGCGCATCGGCGCCTTGCATGACCTGGATGTCGTGGCCAGGCCGGTCGGGCAATTGAGCATGCGCAACTGTGCCAGCCCGGCTTACTTGGCGCGCCATGGGGTGCCCCGTACCCTGCAGGACCTGGCAGGGCATCAATTGGTGCACTACGTGCGCAACCTGGGGGGGCGCTGTGCCGGCTTCGAATACGTGCAGGGTGGCCAGGTGCAGTACCAGCCCATGGCTGGGGCGGTAACGGTCAATAATGCCGAGGCCTACTCGGCAGCCTGCCTGGCCGGGCTGGGGCTGATACAGGTACCGGCGGTGGGGGTGGCCGAGCACCTGCAGCGCGGCGAACTGGTCGCACTGCTGCCGGCCTGGCAGGCGCCTGCCATGCCCGTGTCGTTGCTGTATGCGCGGCAACGGCATGTACCCCGCCGGGTGCAGGCGTTCATGCAGTGGCTGGCAGAGGTGCTTCGCAGCGAGGTCGATGCTACGGCGTGAAGTTGAGCCGGGTCATGGCGCACGCACGGCTGCTTGCATTAGGCTTGGACTGGCGAGGTGCCCGGCAGAGGCGACCCTGTGCTGCCCAGCGTGCGTATCTTCCGATTTCATCACGAGGTTACGCCATGGCCATTACTTCCCAGGACATCTGCAACGCAGCTGACCAGCTCAAAGGCTTCGTCGGCTTTCATGACAAGCGCGGCGTTCATATCGTGCGTTTTTCCGAAGACGCGTTCGGTATGGATGTCGCTGACGCCAGCATCACCCCCTGCAGCGAGTTTGTCTGGCGCCCCGAGCAGGGGCAGCGCATGGCCCTGTGCCGGGAGCGCCTGGCACTGTTGCTGGACCAGCACGTGGATGACCGCTTGAACATCGCAGAGCCGCTGCGCATCTACCTGCGGCGCGGCGACTTGCCGGAAATCATCGCCGAGCGGCGTGTGCAGCCTACTGGCTGAGGCCCGCTCGCGCCCGTTGGGTTGATCGAGGCGTTGCCGTGCAACCGTGCAGGGGCGGCTCGACCCGCGCCTACCGGGGGCGCTGCAACAACGCCCGCATGGCCGCGGTATCCAGTGGCCGGCTCAGGTAATAGCCCTGTACTTCATGGCAGCGGTCCTTTTGCAGCATGGCTAGTTGCTGTTCGGTTTCCACGCCCTCGGCCGTCACGGTCAGCCCCATTGCCTTGCCCAGGTTGATGATGGCCTGGACCACCGCACGGTCGCTGCCGCCGTTGGTGCTCAGGCCACTGATGAAGCGCTTGTCGATCTTGAGGCTGTCGAAAGGATACGTTCGCAGGTAACCCAGCGATGAATAGCCGGTACCGAAGTCGTCCATGTTCAGGCGCACGCCCAGTTCTTTGAGCGACAGCATGGTCCCCAGCGCGCCTTCGATGTCGTTGAGCATCACATTCTCGGTGATCTCCAGTTCCAGGCGTTGCGCCGGGAATGCCGTGCCCAGCAGGATTTCCCGCACGTCTTGCACCACATCGCTGCGCAGGAACTGCGCCGGTGACAGGTTGACCGACACCAGGATGTCTGCAGGCCAGTCAAGGGCGGTGCGGCAGGCCTCGTGCAGCACCCAGCGGCCCAGCGCGACAATGATATCGCTCTGTTCGGCCAGCGGGATGAAGGTATCCGGCCCCAGAAGCCCTTCCTGGGGGTGCTGCCAGCGTATCAGCGCCTCGACTGCGACCACGCGCAGGTCGCTGAGGCGGTAGCGCGGCTGATAGTGCAACTCGAACTCCTGGTTGCGCAGGGCGCGGCGCAGGTCGTTCTCCAGTTGCCGCCGGTACTGGATCTGCTGGTTCATTTCGCTGGCGAAGTAGCGCCAGGTGTTCTTGCCGTCTGCCTTGGCCTGGTACAGGGCGATGTCGGCACAGCGAATCAGCTCGCCGGCGTCGAAGCCCTGGGTGCGGGTCTGGGCGATGCCGATGCTGGCGCCAATGTGCAGGGGTTGGCTGTCGAACATGATCGGTTGTTGCAGCAGGCCGATCAGGCGCGCGCAGAAGCGGTCGATCTCCTGGCGGTTGTCCATGCCGCCAAGTACCACGATGAACTCGTCCCCGCCCAACCGCGCCACCAGGTCACCGTCGCGGGTGGTGTCGCGCAGGCGGGCTGCCACTTCCTGCAGTACCGCATCGCCAGCCGCATAGCCGAGTGAGTCGTTGATCGGCTTGAAGTTGTCCAGGTCAAGCAGCAACAGGGTCAACGGCGGTGAGTCTGTGCCGCGCAGCAGGGCCTGTTCCAGGTGCCGGGCCAGTTTGTTGCGGTTGGCCAGGCCGGTCAGTGGGTCGTGCAAGGACAGGTGCTGAATACGCGCATGGGCGTCGACTTCGTCGGTGATATCGCTGGCAGTGCCGCGCAAACCCACGGCCGTGTCCTGGTGCCAGATGGCGCGGGCGGAAATCCGACAATAGCGGTTTTGGCCATTCTGGTCGCGGTAGGTGCAGCGCAGGTTGGCCAGCTGCTGTGGGTCAGCGGTGGCCAGGGCATCCAGCCAGGGCGACAAGGGCGTGGTGTCGCAGGCCAGCAACTGGTTGAGCGGTTGGCCTAGCCAGTCTTCGACCGGGTAGCCCGTCACGCTGGCAAAGCGTTGCGACAAGTAGGTCAGGCGGTGGTGCCGATCGGTCTCCCAGATCCAGTCCGATGCCGACTCGGCCACCGCGCGAAAACGTTGCTCGCTGGCCTCCAGCGCCAGGTTGCTATGCTGCAGGTGGGCAAGCGTCAAGCCGATGGCCCGGGAGCTGCGCCACGCATGGCGGCACAGGTAGAGCATGACCAGCCCAAGGATCAGCAGGGCGCTGAGCAGGGCAGGCAATACAGCCCCTAGCAGCTGGCGCCCAGGCAACACGCTGTTCCACGACAGATGGTAGCCGGTGTCGCCCAAGTTGATGCGCAGGTGGTGGTGGGCTTGTGCGTCTTCCTTCTCAACGCGCATGCCGGCCAGGCCTGCACGCTTACCCAGCTGCGCCAGTTTGGCCTCGGTCAGCTGGTCGACGAACAGCAAGACCGGCGCCTGGCTCACTTCGCCTTCAGTGACATCGCGATCTGGCCGTATGGCCGCGGCGGTGAGCACGGCCGGCCAGCCATTGAACAGCACGAAGCGGGTGATCTGCTCGCGGGCAATGGCCGCCGCTCGGGCCTGGTCGATGATCGGCTGGATAGGGGCATCTATGTACGTGCCTACGCCTGCGGGGCTGGGCTGGCCTTTGAACAGGGCATAGGTGGTGCGGCCGTTTTCCACGACGAACACGCCTTCATAGCCGCTGGCGCTGTACAGCGATTCACCTATGTTCTTTTCATCATAGGCCCACTGCCAGTCGGCTTCGCCAGACAAGTGCTGCAGGGCGTCTTCCCATACGGCATAACTGGACAGGAATTGGCGCGACGCCAGTAACCGTTGCTCCAGCGCCTGATTGGCATGGAAGGCGCTGCGTTCGCGCTCTTGCTGGTCGAGGGTTGCGGCGATGTTGAACAGCGCGCCGAGAATGACCAGGCAAGCCAGACCGTAAACGGTGGTGAAGCCGGCGATCAGGTTACGCACTTGGAAACGTGGGGTAGGGCTGGCGGGTGGGAGGTTGGCAGTCCTGGCCATGCGCGAGCGGCTCCTTCAGGAAACCTCCTGCCAGGCAGTGAGGCAGCAGGTTCAATCAGGATAGGCCAGCTTCAGTGCGGTAGCTGCGCCACCGGCAAAATTCACCCGGTCGCGGCCAGCGTGCTTGGCAGTGTATAGCGCCTTGTCTGCCTCTTGCAGCCAATGTTCCGGTGACTCCAGGCTGGCATTGAAAGGCGACAGGCCAATACTCAGGCTGATGCGCAGGTGAGGGAGCTGCGCGTTGCGATACCCGGAAACCTGCTCACGCAGGCGTTCCATGATCTGGCAGGCCTGGGCTTCGCTGGTACCCGGCAGGATCACGCAGAATTCGTCGCCACCGTAGCGCCCGGCCTGGTCGCACTCGCGCAGGTTGCGGCGCAGCTCGGCGCTGAGCTGGCGCAGTACGCAGTCGCCAACCACGTGGCCAAAGGTGTCGTTGATGGTCTTGAAATGATCGATGTCGATCAAGGCGATCACCGCGTGTGCCTTTTGCTGTTTGCATTTTTGGTATTTGACGAGCAACAGGTCTTTCCAGGCGCCGTGGTTGAGCAACCCGGTGAGGCTATCCGTGAGGCTCAGGGCGCTGAGCCGGCGTTTGTGGTCGCCCAGCTGGATTGCCAGCCGGTAGCACACCCAGCCCAGGGCCAGGGGGTACAGCGTCAGCATGGGCAGGCAGGCGTATATCTGCAGTGCAGTGGCATTCAATTGCAGGCCTGGGGCGAGCAGCAGGGTGCCGACCAGAATCCCGGCCAGTTGCGCAACAGCCCCTTTGAGCACCAATTGCCGGCCCCCGGCGGCCACGTTGTTCATGGTCATCATCGACAGCACGGTCACGGTCGGCAGCGGGTTGAAGTGCATGGCGGCGGCCCAGAAACCGCCCAGCAGCGAGTCCAGCAACAGGTTGCGTTGCTCGGCCCGGTACGGGGTTGCCGACCGGCTCGCCCACAAGTAGGCGACGTGGGGCCACAACAGGCCATTGAACAGCATCAGGCCCCACACCCAGGTGGGCGGGGATTGCGGGGCCACGCCAGCCATGACGCTGAACAGGCCGATGCCCATGCCCACCACACGTGGCGGGTAGATGCGCTTGACGAACGAAAGGCCTTTGCCGCTGCGGTTGTGCATCATGGTCATGTTCTTCTGCCGGGGTACCGTTTATCGCATAAATCGCATGAATATTGTCGAACAGTGTCGCCCCACTGAAAAATGACCTTACAAGCCAATTCACGGTTGATGCGATCACTGTGGGGTAACATGCGGACTTTCCTGTTGCTAGGAGTGTTGCTGATGGTTCCTTTGGCCAATGCTGCCGGTGACCCGGCGCCCCAGCGTGACGGGCGTTTTCACAATCAGGCGCAGCTACCGAAAGATGGCGTGCTGAAGAAGCTGCGCATCGGTCTGAAGTACCTGTTCCTGCGCAAACCGCCGAATACCCGGCCAACCACGCCGGTCAGCCTGCAACCGATGACCCGCCAGCAGGTGCTCGATGCGCCAGACCGCAGTTTGTGGCGGCTGGGCCATTCCACGGTATTGCTGAAGTTGCGAGGGCGCTTCTTCATTACCGACCCGGTATTCGCCGAACGCGCCTCACCGGTGCAGTGGGCCGGCCCGCAGCGGTTCCATGCGCCCCCGCTGGGGCTTGACCAGCTGCCGCCACTGGCGGCGGTGGTGTTGTCGCACGACCATTTCGATCACCTCGACGAGCAGGCAATCCGCCAGCTGGCCTCGCGAACCGGGGTTTTCCTGGCCCCGCTTGGCGTGGGTGAGCTGCTGATCAGTTGGGGCGTTGCGCCAGCGAAGGTGCGTCAGCTGGACTGGTGGCAGGAAAGCGAAGTGCAGGGTGTGCGTTTTATTGCTACCCCGGCCCAGCACTTTTCCGGGCGTGGGCTGTTGGACAGCAATCGCACCTTGTGGGCGTCGTGGGTGATCATCGACCAAGGCGTGCGGGTGTTCTTCAGTGGCGATACGGGCTATTTCAACGGGTTCAAGCTGATTGGCGAGCGCTTTGGGCCGTTTGACCTGACCCTGGTCGAGACCGGCGCCTACAATCTTGCCTGGCCTGATGTGCACATGCAGCCAGAGCAGAGCCTGCAGGCCCACCTGGATTTACGCGGGCGTTGGATGCTGCCGATCCACAATGGCACGTTCGACTTGTCCACCCACGCCTGGCAGGAACCCTTCGAGCGCATCCTGGCACTGGCGAACCGGGCCCAGGTACGGCTCAGTACGCCGCAGATGGGCGAGCGGTTGAGCCTCGACTCGCCGCATGCCGGGCAGAACTGGTGGCAGCCCCGCCCGGTGCGTCAGCGCAACCAGAAGAATGAGCAAAGCGTTGCGGCGCGCTAGTATCACTTGATCTCGTCTTTGCCACGCTGGCGTTGCGCCCGCTCGTGCTCCAACAGCCGCGAGGGTGCCTTGCCACTGTCACTGCGCACCTGAGCGTGGCTGATGAGCGCGAAAATGAAACTACCGCCGATGATGTTGCCGGCCAGTGTCGGCAAGGCAAACTCCAGCCAGAAGCTGCGCCAGGTTTCTTCGCCGGCCCAGACCAGGTAGGACACCTCGACCGAGCCCACTACTATGTGGGTGAAGTCGCCAATGGCCATCAGGTAGGTGATCATCAGGATGATCCAGATCTTGGCGTTCTCCATCGAGGGGATCATCCATACCATGGTGGCGATCATCCAGCCCGAGACGATGCCCTTGGCGAACATCTGGCTGATGTCGTTGCTCATGACCTTGCGGCCGATCTCCAAAAACGCCACGTCGGTCTTGCTGTCGAAGATCGGCAGCTCGAGCATCACCCAGGCCACCAGCAGGGTACCCGCCAGGTTGCCCAGCAGCACTACGCCCCAAAGCCGCAGAAGGCGGCCGAAGTTGGCAAGGGTAGGGCTGGTCATGACCGGCAGCACCGCAGTCAGGGTGTTCTCGGTAAACAGTTGCTGGCGGGCCAGGATCACGGCAAGGAAGCCGGCGCTGTAACCGATGCTGGCGACTACCTGGGCGCTTTCACCTTCTGGCAGGCGGGCATAGAACAGTCCCATGGCCATCAGGGACAAGCCCATGGACAAACCGGCGGCGACAGCCGACCACCACAAGGCGGCGAGGGTTCGTTCCAGTTCCTGATCGCCCTGGTAGCGAATGGTCTCGTGCAGCACTGCCGCTCGTGGCGGCTGGTTGTGGCTGACTTCCTGCTCTTCATCTGCCGAAAGCCCTGGGGTTTTCTCGCTTTGCTCGACACTCATGGCCGCTTCGCTCCGTGGTGGGGTTCTCTACAGATTCGTGGCGATTTCATTAGTTGCCGGGGGGCAGGCGAAACGGCTGAGAAAAGTTTTTGGAACAAGGTGTTGACTCTGAATTCAAAGCGCGTATTATTCGCCTCCTCGCAGCGATCAACGCTTCGAGGCAAGCGGTAAGTTGTTGAAGTTGTTGGCTTTCGAAAGAATGCAGCGGTAAAAAACTTCAAAATAAACGCTTGACAGCAAATGAGGAAAGCGTAGAATGCGCGCCTCGGTTGAGACGAAACACTCTTAACCAACCGCTCTTTAACAAATCGAATCAAGCAATTCGTGTGGGTGCTTGTGAGTACGGACTGATAGTCAAAAAGATTATCAGCATCACAAGTGGCCATGCGAGAAATCACATAGTCATTTG
>NZ_QJRK01000067.1:0-22712 GCF_003205245.1 Pseudomonas sp. MB-090624
CCCCAATAACCACCCCAGCCCCCGCCGTAATTGGTGGTGATCTGTTGCTGGCGCTGCTCGACGATCAGGTAGGTGCGTACGGTCAGGTCTGGCCGCGCGCCGCCCTGCACCGGGCGCAGGCCGCGCTGGTCGAGCTGCTCGGCCACTGCCGTACGGATGCGCTGTTCGGTCAGGTCGCTCTTGATGCGAGGGTCATCCGGGCGGTACTGCAAACCTGGCTCCTGCCATGCCCAGCTGCGGTAGGCGGCAAAGTCGCGGCTGGCATCGAAATCCTGCTGAACGTTGGTGCTCGAGCAGGCTGACAATACCAGCGCGAATGACAGTAGAACGAGACGGCGCAACATGATGGTTCTCCGTTGGCTATTAACTGGGAGGATAGCCGCTGAGCGCCTTGTGCACAGCATCGCGCACGGCGTTTTCGCGTTCGCGTGGCGAGTCCTTGTCGCTGCCGCTTTCGGCGCTGGCGCTCCATACCGGTTGGCCGGTACGGGCGTCGTAGAGGTCGATGCGCACCACCATCACCTGCACCTCGTAGGTCCGCACCACTGGCACGCTGGCATAGCCCCCGTAGCCGTGGCGGTAACCGCCGTAGCCTACGCTGCCGTAGGGGTAAGGGTCATAGGTGTCGTAATCGCGCACTTGCCGCAAGCGCCTCTCCAGGCGCATGTCGGCGCTTACCAGCAAGTCGCCGGGGCCGCCCCGCGCCGGGCGCAGGCCATGCTGGTCGAGGGCACCACCAACGGCATCGGCCAGGGGCGCCGGGTCGGCCCCCGCCGAGCCACTGGGCAACCGGCCGTTACGCCAGCTCCAGCTGCGGTAGCGCCCGTAGTCCCGTGCCGGTGCCGGGTAGGCACTGGCATCGAAGGTAGCGGCCGCCTGGGCCGGCGCCGGGGGCAACGGCCGGCTGCTGGCAACATACGGATTGGGGCTCTGGCAGCCAGCCAGGGCCAGCGGCAGCAGGGCCAGGTACAACAGACGGTATGGCATGTATTCCTCCCGGCAGGCCGCTCAGCGAGGGCGGCAAACCCAGTGCAGGTAGCGCCCGAGCCCGGCGAACCCAGGGTGGCGGCGGTAGGCCAGCTCCATTTCCAGCAGGTCGAGCAGTTCAGCCTTGGCCTGGAACTCCTTGGGCATGTAGTCGTGGAACACCCGCACACCGCTTTCACTTTGCACCTGCCACAAGGGTTCAAGGTGCGCCTTGAGCTCGCGTGGATCAAGCGGTTTCTGTGGCGTCAGGCTCTGCTTTTCACCTTCCAGGCGGTTGCTGCGCAGCTTGCGGAAATGGCCTTTGAGCAAGTTGCGGTAGACCAGGGCGTCGCGGTTGTAGAACGCCAGCGACAACCAGCCACCCGTGGCGGTGAGCTGGTGCAGCACGGGCAGGATGCTCTCGGGTTCGGCCAGCCATTCCAGCACAGCGTGGCACAGCACCAGGTCGTAGGGCTCGTTCAATTGGCCGAGCAGGTCTTGCCAGGGGGCCTGGACGAAGGTGGCCGTCTGGCCGGCTTCGGCAAAACGGGCCCGGGCGCCGTCGAGCATGGGTGCAGCCGGTTCTGCCAGGGTCACCTGGTGGCCACGTTCGGCCAGCCACAAGGCCATGTGACCCAGGCCGGCGCCGATATCCAGAACACGTAACGGGCGATCAGGCAGCGCCTCGGCCAGGTCGGCCTGCAAGACGGCCAGGCGGATCGCGCCCTTGGCGCCGCCGTAGATCTTTTCCGCGAAGCGGGTGGCCAGTTCATCGAAATGACGGTCGTTCATCGAGCGAAACGCCTCTCGCTGTCGGCCAGCTTGGCCCGCACCACCTGGTCCATGTCCAGGCCCAGCTCACTGCACAACAGCAACAGGTAGAGCACCACGTCACCGACTTCCTGCCCGGCGTGGGCCAATTTGTCGGCAGGCAGCTGGCGCGACTCGTCTTCGCTCAGCCACTGGAAAATCTCGACCAGCTCGGCCATTTCGACGCTGGCGGCCATGGCCAGGTTCTTCGGGCTGTGAAAGCCACGCCAGTCGTTGTTGTCACGGATCTGGTGCAGGCGTTGGGTAAGCTCTTGCAGGTTCATCGGGGGTCTCCAAATGCTGCATAGCTTCTGCCCTGGCCCGATGCAAAGCAAGGGGCCGCCGCGTAGCGCCCCCAGGGCCCGGCAAAGAGCCCTAGAGCTGATCCCAGCGGCCGAGCATATGCAGTATGCCCCCATGCCCATCCAGCCGCAGCACTCCTGCAGGCCCCGCCTCGCTGGCACTGAGCACCACTTCGGAGGGCAACCTGACCGGCTTGCGGAAAGCCACTTCAAAGGCATAGCCGCTGTGCGGCAGGTGCCCGCGCAATGCGGCCTGTGCCATGGCCTTTGTCCACATGCCATGGGCAATAGCCGTGGGAAAGCCGAACAACCGTGCACTGACCGCACTCAGGTGGATAGGGTTGTAGTCCCCGCACACCTTGGCATAACGCCGACCGATGTCACTGTCGGCATACCAGCGGGTGGCCTCGGGCAAGCGAGGCGGTTCGTCGTCTGCACGCGCGTCGGCCTGGCCATCCAGCTTCAGTCCACGTACCAGCATGCGGCTGGTTTCACGCCAGAGCACGCCGATGCCATCTTCGGCTTCGGTCACCAGGTCGAAGGTGCCACCTTTGTCATGCGCCTGCAGGTTGTGCGCATACACCGCAAAGCGCAGCCCTTCGATAGCGCCCAGTGGCCGCAGCACTTCGATGCGATTTTGCAGGTGCACCAGCCCCAGCAGCGGGAAGGGAAAGTCACGGGCGGTCATCAGCTGCAATTGCAGCGCAAAAGCCATGACGTGTGGATAAGTAGCCGGCAGGCGGCCATCGTCGGGGAAGTGGCAAAGCCGCCGATAGGCGTCCAGGTTGGCCGGCTCAACCTGGATGAAGCAGCGCAGGCCATCGTCGGGCAGGTGCTCACCGCTGATCGTGCGCTTGCTGGCGGCACGCAGGTACAGGCTGGGGCGGGCAGCCGGGCTATGCAGGTCGTGCCATTGTCGGCTCATGGTCAGGCCCCCATCAGTGCCTGGCCGCAAACACGCAGCACCTGGCCGTTGACCGCCCCCGAGCCCGGCTGGCTGAGCCAGGCAATGGCCTCGGCCACGTCCTGTGGGCGACCGCCCTGGCCCAGCGAACTCAAGCGTCGCCCGGCTTCGCGCAGGCCCATGGGCATGGTGGCGGTCATGTGGGTTTCGATGAAGCCGGGGGCCACGGCGTTGATGCTCGCGCCCCGCTCGGCGAGCCTCGGCGCCCAGGCCTGGGCCAGGCCGATCAGCCCGGCCTTGCTGGCGGCATAGTTGGCCTGGCCGCGGTTACCGGCAATGCCGCTGACCGAGGCCAACAAGGTTATGCGCGCATGTTCACCCAACGCGCCACCGTCAAACAGCGCCTGGGTCAGCACCTGTGGCGCCTGCAGGTTGACCGCGAGCACGGCGTCCCAATAGTCCGGGGTCATGTTGGCCAGGGTCTTGTCGCGCGTGATGCCAGCATTGTGCACAACGATGTCTATGGCGTCGGGCAGGGCAGCCAGCAGTTGTGAGGCGGCATCGCTGGCGCAGATGTCCAGCGCCAAGGCCTTGCCGCCAAGCCGGGCAGCGAGCGCATCGAGTTCTCGGCTGGCCTGTGGCACATCCAGCAGCAGAACGTCGGCACCGTCACGTGCCAAGGTTTGCGCAATGGCCGCACCGATACCGCGCGCGGCGCCGGTAACCAGTGCACGGCGGCCAGCCAACGGGCGGGTCCAGTCCTCGACCTGGCTGGCGCAGGCTTCAAGGCGCAGCACCTGGCCGGAGATGAACGCGCTCTTGGGCGAGAGGAAGAAGCGCAAGGCACCTTCCAGTTGGTCTTCAGCGCCGGGGCCGACGTACAGCAACTGAGCGGTTGCGCCATTGCGCAGTTCCTTGGCCAGCGAGCGGCTGAAGCCCTCCAGGGCGCGCTGGGCGATACTGGCCAGCGGGTTGTCGAGGCTTTCCGGTGGCCGGCCCAGCAGCACGATGTGGGCGCACGGGCCCAGGCTGCGCAGCAGCGGCTGGAAAAATTCGCGCAACTGCTTCAGCTCATCGCTGTCGGACAAGTGACTGGCGTCGAACACCACGGCTTTGATTTTTGGTCCCAGGCCAGCGACCCAAGGCTCGCCCTGCAGGTGGTCGGCATTGAAACGGTATATGTTATCGGTAAGGCGCGCGGCGAAGGCTTCGACCTGGCCTGCCAGGGGGCCGCCTCCCAGTACCAACGCCCCCTCCACCGGGCGCAAGCGGCCAGCCTGCCAGCGCTCCAGAGGCGCAGGGCGTGGCAGGCCCAGGGCATCCACCAGGCGGCGGCCAAGGTTGGAGTTGGCAAAACCGAGGTAGCGATCGCTCATGAGTAGGTCTCCGCAAAGGCAAGCTTGAAAGTGTGGACCAAGTTTGTGGCATGGTCGTTCGACCAGGGTAAGAACACCCAGGCAGTACGGTTCAATTTGTTTCAGGAGGAACAGGCATATGCGTTCACTTCGCCGGGTCGCGATCTTGGGCGGCAACCGAATTCCCTTTGCCCGCTCCAATGGGGCCTACGCCACCGCCAGCAACCAGGCGATGCTGACCGCGGCCCTCGAAGGGCTGATCGAGCGCTATCGCCTGCATGGGCTGCGCTTGGGTGAGGTGGTCGCTGGCGCGGTGCTCAAGCAGTCCCGCGACATGAACCTGACCCGCGAATGTGTGCTGGGTTCGCGGCTTTCGCCGCAAACCCCTGCCTACGACCTGCAGCAAGCTTGCGGCACCGGCCTGGAGGCGGCGCTGCTGGTGGCCAACAAGATTGCGCTGGGGCAGATCGACAGCGGCATCGCCGGTGGCGTGGACACCACGTCGGATGCGCCGATTGCGGTCAACGAAGGCCTGCGTCATATCCTGCTGCAGGCCAACCGTGGCAAAAACCTGGGCGAACGGCTCAAGCCTTTTCTGCAGTTGCGCCCGCACCATCTGCGCCCTGAGTTGCCACGCAACGGCGAGCCGCGCACCGGGTTGTCGATGGGCGAGCATTGCGAACGCATGGCCCAGGCCTGGAAGATTGACCGGGCTGCCCAGGACGAGTTGGCGTTGCTCAGCCACCAGCGGCTGGCGGCTGCCTATGCCGAAGGTTGGCACGATGACCTGCTGACACCATTTCTGTCGCTGATGCGCGACAACAACCTGCGCGCGGACCTGACAATGGAGCAGTTGGCCAAGCTCAAGCCGGCCTTCGACCGCAGTGGCCTGGGTACGTTGACGGCAGGCAATTCCACGCCCTTGACCGATGGTGCGTCGCTGGTGCTGCTGGCCAGTGAAGAGTGGGCCGCGCAACAGGGGTTACCGGTGCAGGCCTACCTGGTCGATGGTGAAACCGCAGCAGTGGACTTCGTCACTGGCCGCGAGGGGCTGCTGATGGCACCGGCGTATGCAGTGCCACGCTTGCTGGCCCGCAATGGCCTGACCTTGCAGGACTTTGACTACTACGAAATCCACGAAGCCTTTGCGGCCCAGGTGCTGTGTACGCTCAAGGCCTGGGAAGACGCTGGGTACTGCCATGAGCGGCTGGGGCTGGATGCACCGTTGGGGGCCATCGACCGCAGCAAGCTCAACGTCAAGGGCAGTTCGCTGGCTGCCGGGCACCCGTTTGCCGCGACCGGCGGGCGAATACTGGCCAACCTGGCGAAATTGCTGGCAACGGCGGGGAAGGGGCGCGGCTTGATTTCCATTTGTGCGGCGGGCGGGCAAGGGGTCACGGTCATCGTCGAGCGGTGAAGAACCGCCATCTGTTTGGCAGGCCTGCCCGCGAAGCAGGTGGCAGATATCCCGCAGGCGTCGACCGTAACTGTTAGGCTTGTCTGGTCAGCACTAACAGAAGCCGCCATGCCGATCATCGGACAGCCCCGTCCCATTCCTGAACTCAAGCAGTTGCCCAGGCCACTGTACGCACGTGCCGAAAGCCTGGGCGCCGGTTCCTGGACCACACGCCACCAGCACGACTGGGTACAGTTCTCCTACGCTATCAGCGGCGTGCTGGGTGTTTACACCGACGCAGGCAGCTACTTTGCGCCACCGCAGTGGGGGGTGTGGATCCCGGCTGATGCCGAGCATGCGGTGGTGACCTCGATGCAGGCCGAGATGCGCAGCCTGTATGTACGCCGGGACGCCTGCCCCTGGGCTGCCCCGCAGTGTCGGGTATTGGAGGTGACGCCGCTGGCGCGTGAGTTGATCAAGCAGTTCTGCCTGTACCCAGCCGATTACCCTGAGGGCGATAGTGCGCAGGCGCGGCTGGTGGCGGTGCTGCTCGACCAGTTACGAACCCTGCCGGAAGTCGGCTTTTCCTTGCCGTTGCCGCGCCACCCGGGTTTGCTGGCGCTGTGCAATGGTTTGATCGCAGCACCCGATCAGGCGCAGACCTTGCAGCAATGGGCGCGGCAGCTGGGGTGTTCCGAAAAAACGCTGATGCGCCTGTTCCAGCGTGAAACCGGCTTGAGCTTTCGCAACTGGCGCCAGCGCATGCGCTTGTTGTCGTCGCTGGCCTTGCTGGAGGCGGGGGAGAGCGTGACCGAGGCGGCGCTGGGTTGTGGGTATGATTCCACATCCGCGTACATTGCGGCGTTCAAGCAGCTGTTTGGGGCAACGCCGGGGGAGTTGAGGCTTTGACCAGGGGTTGGCGGTGCTGGCCTATGTGTAGCTGAAGCCGCCCCGGTACGGGGCGGCCTGCACCGGCGCCTTGTCAGGTGCGGAACCTGCGCACCAGTACGTCCAGTTCATTGGACAACCCGGCCAGGCTTTCCGAATCCTGGCGTGCTGCCTGGGCCAACTCGGCCACCAACTGCGCATCCCCATGAATCTGGCTGATGTGGCGGTTGATATCTTCGGCTACCTGGTGCTGTTCCTCGGCTGCGGTTGCAATCTGCGTGTTCATGTCACGGATCACGTCCACCGACTCGCGGATCTGCCCGAAACTGTCGCGGGCCAGGCCGATACGGCTGACCGATTGCTGCGAAACTTCCAGGCTGGCGTGCATCTGTGCAGCCACTTCGGAGGTGCGGTTGGCCAGGTTGCCCAGCAAACCGTCGATTTCTGCGGTGGAGTCGGCCGTGCGCTTGGCCAGCGCCCGCACTTCATCGGCTACCACGGCAAAGCCACGGCCTTGCTCGCCGGCCCGCGCGGCCTCGATGGCGGCGTTCAGGGCCAGCAGGTTGGTCTGCTCGGCAATCGAGCGAATGGTGCCGAGGATCGACTGGATGGCATTGCTGTCACGCTCCAGTTGCTGGATCGACTGCGCCGACTGCTCGATTTCCTGGCTCAGGCGGTCAACGCTGTGGACCGCCGCATCGATCTGCTGCTGACCTTCACGGGCCTGTTGCTGGCCGCTGTCCGCAGACTGGGCCGCCTGGCTGCACGAGCGCGCCACTTCGTTGGCGGTGGCAACCATCTCGTGGAAGGCTGTGGACACCATGTCCACGGCCTCGCGCTGGCGGCCGGCCGCTTCGGCCATGTTGCTGGACACCTGGGTCGAGCTGTGCGAGGTGCTGAGGATCTTGCTGGCCGCCGCACCGATATGCTGGATCAGGCTGCGAATGGCACCGAGGAACTGGTTGAACCAGTTGGCCAGCTGGGCGGTTTCGTCGCGGCCGCGAATTTCCAGGCTGCGGGTCAGGTCGCCCTCACCCTGGGCAATGTCTTCCAGCCCGCTGGTGACGCTGTTGATCGGGCGCACGATCAGTTTGGCGAAGGCGGCGCCGACCACCGCGAACAGGGAGGCCAGGACCAAGGCGACCACGCCGATCAGCCAGGTCAGGCGGGTAGTGGTCTGCATCACTTCGCCTTGCTCGATCAGGCCGATGAAGGTCCAGCCCAGGCGCTCGTCGGGGTAGACGTTGGCCATGTAGCGCACACCATTGAGCTCGACTTCGACCAGGCCCTTGCCGGCCTTGGCCAGCTCGGCATAGCCGTCGCCAAAACTGGCCAGTTGCTTGAAGTTGTGGCCGGCGTCGCGTGGGTCGACCATCACGTTGCCGTTGCTTTCCACCAGCATCAGGTAGCCGCTCTCGCCCAGCTTGATCTGCTTGACGATCTCGGTCAGGCCCTTGAGCGAAACGTCGATGTTGACCACACCGCCGGGGTTGCCCAACTGGTTGGCTACCGCGCGCACGGTGCTGATGAGCACCGCGTCATCGGCAGCCCAGTAATAGGCGCCGGTGCGCACGGTCTTGCCCGGGTTGGCCATGGCCAGCTGGTACCACGGCCGTGGGCGTGGGTCGTAGTTGACGAACTTCTGCCCGGCTGGCCAGCCGACGTAACCGCCGTCGTTGACGCCGTAGGACACGTAGGCATAGTTGGGGTGCGAATCTGCCAGGCGGGTGAAGAAGTCCAGCAGTTGCTTGTCCTGATCGCCCAGCTCGTAGGATGGGTTGGCACTCAGGAACTTGTTCAGGTTGCTGCCTGTGGCGGTCACCAGCGGCTGCGCGGCTAGGTACTCGACGTTCTGGTTGATGCCCTGGAAGAAGATGTTCATCGCGTTGCTGACCTGGCGGATTTCCCGGCTACTGCCGTCAAGGAATCCATCGCGGGCTTCGCCACGCAGGTTAAGGACCACCAGGGTGGCCACCAGCACGATGGGCAAACCGGCGATGACCGCGAATGCCCAGGTCAGTTTCTGTTTGATGCTCATCGACGCTCCCGGAATTGTTGTAGTCGACACACGAGGCAGGTAACCAGTGCATCGGCAGCAGCCGGGTTTTATGTAGCCGAAGCGCCCGTATTTATTGGATAAAGTCGTGATTGGTGACTATTCGGTCGTGTATGGACGCTTTTGGCATACCAAACGCTAGTGGCAGCAGTTGCCAGCAGTGCCATTGGCCAGGTCGCTGAGGATCGGGCAGTCCGGGCGGTCGTCCCCCTGGCAGTGGGATACCAGCTCGCCAAGGGTGTTGCGCAGGCTGACCAGTTCCTCGATGCGCCGGTTCAGTTCATCGATATGCTGCATCGCCAAGGCCTTCACATCGGCGCTGGCCCGCTGGCGGTCTTGCCACAGCGTCAGCAGCTTGCCCACTTCTTCCAGGGAAAACCCCAGGTCGCGGGAGCGCTTGATGAACGCCAGGCTGTGCAAGTCCTCGTCCCGGTACAGGCGGTAGCCATTGTCGCTGCGCGTGGCCGGCTTGAGCAGGCCGATGGACTCGTAGTAACGGATCATCTTGGTGCTGAGCCCGCTGCGGCGGGCGGCCTGGCCAATGTTCATTTTGCCTCCTGGGGGGCGCGGGCGGGTTTCCAGGCTTTCAGCCACAGCGCGTTGCTGACCACGCTGACGCTGGACAAGGCCATGGCGGCGCCCGCCAGTACCGGGTTGAGGTAGCCCAGTGCAGCCAGCGGGATACCGATCAGGTTGTAGATGAATGCCCAGAACAGGTTCTGGCGGATCTTGGCGTAGGTCTTGCGGCTGATTTCCAGGGCAGCGGGCACCAGCCGCGGGTCGCCGCGCATCAAGGTGATGCCGGCTGCCTGCATCGCCACGTCGGTGCCACCCCCCATGGCGATGCCGATGTCGGCGGCGGCCAACGCCGGCGCGTCGTTTATGCCGTCGCCGACCATGGCGACCACGCCAGCCTGCTTGAGGGCCGCCACAGTTGCGGCCTTGTCGGCCGGCAGCACTTCGGCGTGCACATCGTCGATGCCCAAGGCTTCGGCGACCACCTTGGCGCTACCCCGGTTATCGCCAGTTAGCAGATGGCTGCTGATGTGCTGCGCATGCAGGGTGTCGATGGCCTCGGCGGCCCCGGGCTTGAGGCTGTCACCAAAGGCGAACAGGCCCAGCACCTGAGTTTGCTGACCGCGTTCGATCAGCCACGACAGGGTACGCCCCTCGGCTTCCCAGGCGCGTGCCTTGTCGGCCAGGCCGCCGGGCTGCAGCCCGCTTTCATCGAGCAGGCGGCGGTTGCCCAGTGCCAGCTCTCGGCCTTCGACACGCCCGGCAATGCCGCGCCCGGTGAGCGACTGGCTGTCGCTGACGCTGGGTACCTGCAGGCCTTGCTCGGTGCAGGCCTGCAGCACCGCCTTGGCCAACGGGTGTTCACTGCCCCGTTGCAGGGCGCCGGCCAGGCGATGCAGGCTGGCGCTGTCGCCGACCAGGGCCTGGCTGTGGACTACCCGCGGGCTGCCCGAGGTCAGGGTACCGGTCTTGTCGAACACCACACGGTTCACCGCATGCGCGCGCTCCAGCGCCTCGGCATCCTTGATGAGGATGCCGTGGCGGGCGGCGACGCCGGTGCCGGCCATGATCGCTGCCGGTGTGGCCAAGCCAAGGGCGCAAGGGCAGGCGATGACCAGCACGGCCACGGCGTTGATCAGGGCGGTTTCCAGCGCCGCGCCAGCCAGCCACCAGCCGAGCAGGGTCAGCAGCGCCAGTACCAGCACGGCGGGGACGAATACCTGGCTGACCCGGTCGACCAGCTTCTGGATCGGCGCCTTGGCGGCCTGCGCGTCTTCCACCAGGCGGATGATGCGCGCCAGCACGGTCTCGGTGCCCAGGGCTTCGGTACGTACCAGCAACCGGCCTTCGCCATTGATGGCGCCACCGGTGACGCTGTCGCCGGGTTGTTTGGGCACTGGCAGGCTCTCGCCGCTGATCAGGGCTTCATCGGCATGGCTGCTGCCATCCTCGACCACGCCATCGACCGGAAAGCGCTCGCCGGGCTTGACCAGCACCAGGTCGCCCAGGCGCAGCTGGGCGATCGCCACATCTTCTTCGCGGTCGCCAACCACGCGCACTGCGCGCTCCGGGCGCAGTGCCTCGAGCGCGCGAATGGCGCTGGCGGTCTGGCGTTTGGCACGGCTTTCCAGGTACTTGCCCAGCAGCACCAGGGCGATTACCACCGCCGAGGCCTCGAAGTACAGGTGCGGGGCCATGCCGGCGGGGGCCTGGGCCCATTCGTAGAGGCTCAGGCCGTAACCGGCGCTGGTCCCCAGGGCAACCAGCAGGTCCATGTTGCCGGCGCCGGCACGCACGGCTTTCCAGGCGGCGATATAGAAGCGGGCGCCGAGAATGAACTGCACAGGGGTGGCCAGCAGGAATTGCGCCCAGGCGGGCAGCATCCAGTGCAGGCCGAATGGCTGCACCAGCATGGGCAGCACCAAAGGCAGCGCCAGCAGCAATGCTGCAGCCACTGCCAGGCGTTCGTGACGCAGGCGGCGCTGGGCGGTGGCCTGCTCGTCTATGGCGGCTTGCGGCACGCTGGCGCTGTAGCCGGCCTTGTGTACCGTTTCGATCAGCAGGTTGTCGTCGAGGGCGGCCAGCACTTCAAGGTGGGCACGTTCATTGGCCAGGTTGACACTCACCCGCTCCACCCCGGGCACTTTGCCAAGGGCCCGCTCCACGCGGCCCACGCAACTGGCGCAGGTCATGCCGCCGATCTGCAGTTCCAGCGTGCGCGTGGGCACGCCGTAGCCGGCTTCGCGTACCGCATCGACCAAGGCTGGCAGGCGGTCGGCCGGGGCCTGGACACGGGCTTTTTCAGTGGTGAGGTTGACGCTGACGTGTTCAGCGCCGCTGACCTTGCGCAGTGCGCGCTCGACCCGGCCAGCACAGCTGGCGCAGGTCATGCCGGAGATCGGCAGGTCATAGGTGGTGGATGCGGGCATGGCTCTCCTCCTTGGACAGGGCTCCAGCATCAACCTTGCCATGCAGGGAAGGTCAATAGCCTAGATCGGCGCGCTTCAATTCCAGCCCATATTGACCCATGGTGATGCGATATTTGTTGATCTGGCCCGCCTGCAGGTTCAAACGTGTGCTGCGTTGGTCCTCGATGCCTGGCGCGCAACCCGGGGTTTGCCCAGGCAACCGGCGCAGGCGCACATCGACCGGGCCAGGCGGCAGGTTGAACGAGGTGGACTGCTCCTGAAACACCCGCCCGGAAAGCTGATCATTGAGGTACAACCCGATTTCACAGCTGGTAGCCACTTCCAGGCGCTCCCGGGAAATGATCAGTACGCTGTAGGCCGAGTTGTCCTCTGCGCTGGCCGGTGGCACCACAGCCAGTGCGCTGACCAACCCGACGACGCCCAATGCTGCCCTGAACATGAAAAATCTCCTGCTTGGCTGATCGTCAAAGGCGCAGCTTGGCCGACGCGCGTGCGGATTTCCACCCCAGCTGTTCCACACGGCACTTGACCTTGCCCTGATGGCAAGCTTGAAACTCGTGGAAAACCTGAAGGAGGCAACCCTATGCAAGTGCTCAATGTACAAGGCATGACCTGTGGCCACTGTGTAAAGGCCGTGACGCGGGCAGTGCAGCAGCTGGATGCGTCCGCCAAGGTAGAAGTCGACCTGGCGGCCAAGCAGGTGCGGGTGCAGAGTGAGTTGGTGCAGGAGCAGGTTCTGGCGGCCATCCGCGAGGAAGGATATCAGGCTGAGGTGGGGTAACAGGGTGTCGACCCGGGTTCAGGGTTGAGGCCCTGACGGTGGTGCCGCTGTGCGGCCCATCGCGACAGGGCCTAGGTTTGTTGCAAATGTTTTCACATTCCTAGGGGCGACAGCAGGTAGAATCATCTACTTGCTTAGCCTGCTATGGATTCCTGATGAACCTGCGAATGGTGCTCATCCTGGGCGCACTCAGTGCGTTCGGGCCCTTGGCGATCGACTTCTACCTGCCGGCTTTCCCGGCCATGGCGCAGGCGTTCGCCACCGACGAAAAACACGTCCAGGCCACATTGGCCGCCTATTTCCTTGGCTTGTCCATCGGCCAGTTGGCTTACGGCCCAGTGGCTGACCGTTTTGGCCGGCGCAAACCGCTGATGTTTGGCGTGACCGTGTTCACCCTGGCGTCACTGGCCTGTGCCTATGCCCCCAACCTCGACACCCTGGTGCTGGCACGCTTCGTCCAGGCCCTTGGCGGTTGTGCGGGCATGGTGCTGTCGCGGGCCATCGTAAGCGATAAGTGCGACCCGGTCGCCTCGGCCAAGGTGTTCTCGCAATTGATGCTGGTCATGGGCCTGGCCCCGATCCTGGCGCCGATGCTGGGTGGGGTGCTGGTGAATGTGGCCGGCTGGCAATCGATTTTCCTTACCCTGGGCCTGTTCAGTGCCGCTTGCCTGTTGGCGGTAAGCCTGGGGTTGCCGGAGAGCATGCCTGAGGACATGCCGCGCCAGCCCTTGTCCGGCGCTTTGCGCCAGTACCTGCGCCTGCTGGCAGACCGCGTGTTCCTCGGCCATGCGGTGACGGGCGGTATCGCCATTGCCGGCATGTTCGCCTATATCGCCGGTTCACCTTTCGTGTTCATCAAACTGTATGGCGTGCCAGCCGAGCACTATGGCTGGCTGTTTGGTGCCAACGCAGCGGGCTTTATCCTGGTGGCGCAGGTGAACGCCCGCTTGCTGGCCAAGCGCGGGCCGGCCTTCCTGCTGGCCCGTGCCGTGTGGTTGTACCTGGGGGCCGGGCTGGCGCTGCTCGCGGTGGCGGCGTGGCGGCCGACCGCGTTGTGGCCGCTGCTGGTGCCGTTGTTCGTCTGCATTGCCAGCCTCGGTTGCATCATCCCCAATGCCTCGGCTTGCGCCATGAGCGGCCAGGGCGCGCGTGCCGGCAGTGCCTCGGCGCTGATGGGCTGTGTCCAGTTCAGTGTGGCGGCGGGCGCAGCGGCGCTGGTTGGGCTGCTGCACGATGGCAGCGCCGTGCCGATGGCGCTGGTGATCTGCCTTTGCGGTGCGTTGGCAGTCAGTGCCGCGCTACTGACCCGCCGTTTGCAGGCCAGGGTTCGCGCTTGAGCGGGTGAGGGGCGCGCAGGCGGCGTTCCAGTGTGGCGACAAAGGCCCGTGCCTCGGCCTCGCTGCGGAACCCGACCACATGCTGATCGAGCTGGACCTGCCAGGGGCAGGCGGGGTTTCGGCGTGAAGCGCTGACGACAATTTTCATCGCGGCTTACCTCCAGAAGGGAGCGGCATCAGTTTAGCGCTGCTGTTCTCGTCTGCCATGCGCTGGGTCAGTGTCCTGACTGGCGGTGCCTGATTGTGTGTTTGCCGGTTGCGCTGCAATGCCTGCAAGGCCGGGAAACGTTCGCTTTAGTTTGCGCTACTTGTAGTACCTGGCTGTCGGCTACGTCCGAACGTGCCGAAGGTTTTTTTCCTGCTGAGTTAACGAGCCCCCTGTCTCAACGGGCCGAAAACGCCTACGCGCAGGGTTTTCGCCGGTCGCGTCGTTCCTGTTCCCGCCTTGCAATGGGTAGGTATACCCAGTGGCTTTTTTACGAGGACTGGGCGGTGTGGGGCTGCCAGATTGGGCATTTCTGCGGCTTATACTGGCGATCCAGGCCAGTGCCAGCGAGAGGTGCTTCCCTGCCAGGGTTGGCCATCGCATCCACACAGTGAACTTGCAGGGAGTTACAGGGACATGAACGCAGTCAGCAGTATCAGCCAGATCGCCAGCCTGATGGCCGACCCCAAGCGCAGTGCCATGTTGTGGGCATTGATCGACGGTACGCCGCGCCTGGCCAACGAGCTTGCGATGATGACCGGCCTGACCTCGTCGTCGGCTTGCGCGCACTTGTCGTTGTTGTCATCGGCTGGGCTGCTGAGGCATGAAGCCCGTGGCCGCAAACGCTATTTTCGCCTGGCTACCCCGCAGGTCGGGGCGGCGGTAGAGGCGCTGGCCAGCGTGCAACTGGAAAGCGCCAGGGGGGAGCGGGCCAAGGTGCCGGTGTCACCGCTGCCCATGTCGCTGCGCCGGGCGCGTCGCTGCGGGGATCACCTGGGGGGCGAGCTGGCCAGTGAGCTATACCACCGCATGGTGGTCGCGGGCTGGCTGGAAGGCAGTGGCCGCCTGTTGATGGTCAGCGATGAAGGGCGGGCGCAGCTGGCCCTGGTAGGGGTGTACATCGATGCCTTGGCGCCGCACCAACAGCGCGGCTGCGTGATCTGCCGCTGCACCGAGTGGAACGACCAGGCGCCGCACCTGGGGGGCGTGTTGGGCCAGGCCTTGTTCAGGCTGTTCCTGCAATCTGGCTGGATGCGCGAGGCCGAGGACACGCGGGCATTGCATATCTCGGCGCTGGGCATCCAGCAGATCAACCGCATAGCCCGCGTTGCCACCTTGCAGGTGGGTTGAGCCGCGCGTCAGGCCAGCCTGGCGTCCAGGCTGTTCTGGGCCAGGCGGCGGGCCTGGTCTTCGGTCATGCCCAGGTGAGTGTGCAGGGCGTGGAAGTTTTCCGTGACGTAGCCGCCGAAGTACGCCGGGTCGTCCGAGTTCACCGTGACCTTCACGCCACGCTCGAGCATGTCGAGGATGTTGTGCTGGCTCATGTGGTCGAACACGCAGAGCTTGGTGTTGGACAGCGGGCACACGGTCAACGGGATCTGTTCGTCGATGATGCGCTGCATCAGCCGCTCGTCTTCGATGGCGCGTACGCCGTGGTCGATTCGCTTGATCTGCAGCAGGTCCAGCGCCTCCCAGATGTATTCGGGCGGGCCTTCTTCGCCAGCGTGGGCGACGGCAACCAGGCCTTCGCTCCGCGCGCGGTCGAATACACGCTGGAACTTGCTGGGTGGGTGGCCCATTTCCGAGCTGTCCAGGCCAACGGCAATGAACGCATCGCGGAAGGGCAGCGCCTGGTCGAGGGTTTTTTGTGCCTCCTCTTCACTCAGGTGGCGCAGGAAGCTCAGGATAAGGCCACTGCTGATGCCCAACTGCTCGCGGCCATCCTTGAGCGCCTGGTTGATACCGTTGAGCACCACTTCAAAGGGGATACCCCGGTCGGTGTGGGTTTGCGGGTCGTAGAACGGCTCGGTATGGATCACGTTCTGCGCCTTGCAGCGCTGCAGGTAGGCCCAGGTCAGGTCATAGAAGTCCTGCTCGGTGCGCAATACATCGGCGCCCTGGTAATACAGGTCCAGGAACTCCTGAAGGTTGTTGAAGGCATAGGCCCCGCGCAGGGTTTCCACATCGGCCCATGGCAGGGCGATTTTGTTGCGCTCGGCCAGGGCGAACAGCAGCTCAGGCTCCAGCGAGCCTTCGAGGTGCAGGTGCAGCTCCGCCTTGGGCAGGGCGTTCAACCAGTCATACATAAGGGCATATCTCGATCAGGTACGGTTGCCGGCATTCTACAGGGGCTGGCCGGGTATTGCGCCCGGCCGGGCTGCGACCTGATGAATCACCAGGTCAGGGTTTCGCCTTTGTAATTGATGAAGCGCAGGCCGCCTGTACCGCTTTGCGCCTTGATTTGTTCAAGCATGCCGCGGGTGCTGGTGAGCACGTCGATCTCTGCGTGCTCGCCACCCATGTCGGTCTTCACCCAGCCAGGGTGCATGGCCAGAACGCACAGGTCGGGGCGTTGTTGTTCGACGACGAAGCTGTTGATCATCGAGTTCAACGCCGCCTTGCTGGCTTTGTACAAGCAGAGTTCGCCGCCGTCGGGGACAGTGACGCTGCCCAGGACCGAACTCATGAAGGCCAGCACGCCACTGCCGTTGCGAACTTGGCCGACCAGGCGGCGGGCGACGCGAATCGGGGCCACGGCATTGGTCATGAACAGGTCGCCGATGGCGTCTTTGTGCACGCTTTCAAGGTCTTGCGGCAGTGGGCCCATGACCCCGGCGTTGACGAATACCAGGTCGAATACCTGGCCTTGCAGGCGTTGCTTCAGGCCATCGAGCTGGGCGGTGTCGTTCATTTCCAGTTGCTCGATGTGCACACCAGGCACAGCTGCCAGGGCTCCGGGCTGCTGAGGGTTGCGGACGGTGGCGGTAATGGTCCAGCCGTCTTCCTGCAGGCGTTGCACCAGGCCCAGGCCGAGCCCGCGCGAGGCGCCGATGATAAGTGCGTGCTTGGCGTCAGCCATGGGGCGCTCCTTGTTGGTTTTTCGGATGGAGGTGGTTAAAAAATGTGCAGCAGCGGTAAACCCCGTGCCGATGGGGGCTTTGCACGGTGGCGCACGGGTTATCCACAGGCTGCTCCACAGTTAATGTGTGAAACACGGGCTGACCCTGCCGGTTGTGGCGGGTGTGAGGCTGGGGATAACCTGAATTCATTCAATGCCTTGAGCCTGCCAGTAGTGCCGATCAAATAATGATCAAAGCGCTACAGGCCATGCCTGCTCTGGCTTGCAGCATGATGCCCCAAGCTTATCCACAGGCAGGCCCACAGCAGTTGTGGGCAGATTCAGCGCGCTTGCAGCAGTATACGCCCGCGGCTAAGGTCGGCCAGTTGCTGCTGCAACGCTGCGAGGTGGGCTTCACCCAGAGCGATCAACAGGTCCACGCCATTGGCTGTGAACTGCTCGTCGAGCACCAGCCCATCGACCTCGGCCAGGCGCAGTTTTACCAGTGCCAGTTCGCTGAAGCTGCAACTGCAGGCGAACTCGCTGCGCTGCACCAGCAGCCGCTTGGGGGCCTGTTGCAGGCATTTGTTGGCGCCCCCACCGTAGGCCCTGGCCAGGCCGCCCGTACCCAGCTGGATACCACCGTACCAGCGAATCACCAGCACCACGACCTGATCGCAGTCCTGCGCCTCGATCGCGGCCAGGATGGGCCGCCCGGCAGTGCCACCGGGTTCGCCGTCGTCACTGCTGCGGTACTGCGCGCCGAGCTTCCAGGCCCAGCAGTTATGGGTAGCGGCCAGGTCGCTGTGGCGTTCGATGAAGCTCATCGCTTCGGCGGCACTGGTGATCGGCCCGGCCAGGGTGATGAAGCGGCTTTTACGGATTTCCTCGCGGTATTCGCAGAGGTCGAGCAGGGTAGAGGGCATAAATGTGGGTCAGGCAGCCGGCTTGATGCCGCAGCCCTTGAGAATGATGTGGATAAGGTTGTTGCTCGCTTCTTCCATGTCTTGCTTGGTCAGGCGGCTACGGCCGGTAACCTGGCAGATCTGGGTGGCGAAATCGGCATAGTGCTGGGTGCTGCCCCATAGCAGGAATATCAGATGCACGGGGTCTACCCGGTCCATCTTGCCGGCATCCATCCACGCCTCGAATACGGCGGCGCGGCCACGGAACCATTCGCGGTAGTCGGCACTGAAGTACTCGGTCAGGCAGGTGCCGCCGCTGATCACTTCCATGGCGAAAATACGCGATGCCTGGGGGTTGCGCCGCGAGAACTCCATCTTGGTGCGAATGTACTGGCTCAGTGCTGCACCGGGGTCGTCCTCGACGCTCAGGGCGTTGAAGGTGCTGTCCCACAGCTCGATGATGTTGCTGAGCACGGCAATGTAGAGGCCCAGCTTGTTGGTGAAGTAATAATGCAGGTTGGCCTTGGGCAACCCTGCCTTCAGCGCAATGGTGTTCATGCTGGTGCCCTTGAAGCCATGGCGGGCAAACTCGTCTTCGGCGGCCTGGATAATGGCCTGTTCGTTCTTCTGGCGGATGCGGCCCGCGGGCTTGCCCGAGGCGGATAGGCGATGCGCAGGGACTTCTAGGGTCATGGACGATTCCGTACGGGTCAGTGGCTGCGGCTGTCGGACAAGATTACCTGCCTGTGCCAAGGTGACAAGCGTTTGCGGCAGAGACAGGCATCAGCGTGTCGCAGCCAGGCTGTCGAGAAAGCTTTCCAGGACCAGGTTGGGTCGCCTGCCTTTGCGTGTCACCCAGCTCAGGCTCAGGTCGTAGAAGCGCTCGCGCGGTTTGAGTGCCCGCAAGCGGCCCTGCTGGACCCAGAACGTGGCGTAGTGGTCGGGCAGGTAACCGATGTAGCGCCCGGTAAGGATGAGAAACGCCATGCCCTCACGGTCCGAAGCACTGGCCGTGCAGTGCAGCGCCTGGTAATGCGCCTGGATTTCGGCCGGCAGGCGGAACGTGGGGGTGATGGCTTCCTGGCTGTTGAGGCGCTCGTCGTCGATCTGCTGGTCGTCGGCATAGAACAGTGGGTGACCGACCGCGCAGTACAGCAAGGAACGCTCGCTGTACAACGGTTGATATTCCAGGCCCGAAAGCGGGCTGGTCTGTGGCACCACGCCTACATGAAGGCTGCCGTCGAGCACGCCGTGTTCGACCTGGCTGGGCGCGATCATGCGGATCTGGATGCGCACATCGGGGCCACGGTCCTTGAGTTCGGCCAGGGCATGGGTGATGCGCATGTGCGGCAGGGTGACCAGGTTATCGGTCAGGCCGATGTTCAGCTCGCCGCGCAGATGCTGGTGCAGGCCATTGACCTCGGTACGGAAGCTTTCCAGTGCGCTGAGCAGTTGCAGGGCCGAATGATAGACCTCGCGGCCTTCCTCGGTCAGCGAGAAACCGGCGCGGCCGCGCTGGCACAGGCGCAGCCCCAGGCGTTGCTCGAGGTCGTTCATTTGCTGGCTGATGGCCGAGCGGCCGATGCCCAGCACGTTCTCGGCGGCCGAAAAACCACCGCATTCGACTACGCTGCGGTAGATTTTCAGCAGGCGGATGTCGAAGTCGCTGACCTGCGCAAGTGGATCGGGGCGTCGGCTCATTAGTTTAGTAGCGGCCTGTGTGAAGATTAGAAATGTAGGCTTTTTCAGACTCTATCCGCGTGCCAACTTAGCTGCAACCACATCCATCGTTGCCTGATCGTCTTTCGAGGAACCGCCGATGAACATGCCTGAAACCGCCCCCGTGGGTATCGCCAGCCAGCTCAAGCTTGACGCCCACTGGATGCCGTACACGGCCAACCGCAACTTCCAGCGCGACCCGCGCCTGATCGTGGCGGCCGATGGCAACCACCTGGTCGATGACCAGGGGCGCAGGATCTTTGACGCGCTTTCCGGCCTGTGGACCTGCGGCGCCGGGCACACCCGCAAGGAAATCACCGACGCGGTGACCCGCCAGTTGGGCACGCTCGATTACTCCCCGGCGTTCCAGTTCGGCCACCCATTGTCGTTCCAGCTGGCGGAAAAGATCGCCGACCTGGTGCCAGGTAACCTGAACCACGTCTTCTATACCAACTCGGGCTCCGAGTGCGCCGACACGGCGCTGAAGATGGTGCGGGCTTACTGGCGCCTGAAAGGCCAGGCGACCAAGACCAAGATCATCGGCCGTGCCCGTGGCTACCACGGCGTGAACATCGCCGGCACCAGCCTGGGTGGGGTCAATGGCAACCGCAAGATGTTCGGCCAACTGCTGGATGTCGACCACCTGCCTCATACCGTATTGCCGGCGAACGCGTTCTCCAAAGGCATGCCCGAAGAGGGTGGCATCGCCCTTGCCGAAGAAATGCTCAAACTGATCGAGCTGCACGACGCGTCCAATATCGCCGCGGTGATCGTCGAGCCCATGGCCGGTTCCGCCGGTGTGCTGCCGCCGCCGAAGGGTTACCTCAAGCGCCTGCGTGAAATCTGCACCCAGCACAACATTCTGCTGATCTTCGACGAAGTGATTACCGGCTTCGGCCGCATGGGCGCCATGACCGGCTCGCAGGCCTTTGGCGTAACCCCGGACCTGATGTGCATCGCCAAGCAGGTGACCAACGGCGCCATTCCGATGGGCGCGGTGATTGCCAGCAGCGAGATCTACCAGACCTTCATGGACCAGCCAACGCCAGAGTACGCCGTGGAGTTTCCGCACGGTTATACCTACTCGGCCCACCCGGTGGCCTGTGCCGCAGGTATCGCTGCCTTGGACCTGCTGCAGAAGGAAAACCTGGTGCAGGCCTCCGCCGAGCTGGCACCGCACTTCGAAAAGCTGCTGCACGGCGTGAAGGGCACCAAGAACGTCGTCGATATCCGTAACTATGGCCTGGCTGGTGCGATCCAGATCGCCGCCCGTGACGGTGATGCCATTGTTCGCCCTTACGAAGCGGCGATGAAACTGTGGCGCGCGGGCTTCTATGTACGCTTTGGTGGCGACACCTTGCAGTTCGGTCCAACCTTCAACACCCAGCCGCATGAACTGGACCGCCTGTTCGACGCTGTCGGCGAAACCCTGAACCTGATCGACTGATCTTTCTGATTTTGCTGCGCGGCGCGTGCGCAGACGCGCGCCGGCCTCTACCTTCTTCATCTGGAGTTTTGCATGAGCATTGTTCAGCACCTGATTCACGGCGAGCTGGTTACCAAGGGTGAGCGCACCGCCGATGTCTTCAACCCATCCACCGGCCAGGCCGTGCGCAAAGTCGAGCTGGCCAGCCGCGCGACCGTGCAGGAAGCGATCGATTCGGCCAAGGCGGCGTTCCCAGCTTGGCGCAATACGCCACCGGCCAAGCGGGCTCAGGTGATGTTCCGCTTCAAGCAACTGCTGGAGCAGAATGAAGCGCGCATTTCGCAAATGATCAGCGAAGAGCATGGCAAGACGCTGGAAGACGCCGCTGGCGAACTGAAGCGTGGTATCGAGAACGTCGAGTTTGCCTGCGCCGCGCCTGAGGTGCTCAAAGGCGAGTACAGCCGCAACGTGGGCCCGAACATCGATGCCTGGTCTGATTTCCAGCCTTTGGGTGTGGTTGCCGGTATTACGCCGTTCAACTTCCCGGCCATGGTGCCGCTGTGGATGTACCCGCTGGCGATTGCCTGTGGTAACGCCTTCATTCTCAAGCCGTCCGAACGTGACCCTAGCTCCACCCTGTTCATCGCCCAGTTGCTGCTGGAGGCCGGTCTGCCGAAGGGCATCCTCAACGTGGTGCATGGTGACAAGGAAGCGGTGGATGCGTTGATCGAAGCGCCGGAAGTGAAAGCGCTCAGTTTTGTGGGCTCTACGCCGATTGCCGAGTACATCTATGCCGAGGGCACCAAGCGCGGCAAGCGCGTGCAAGCCCTGGGTGGTGCCAAGAACCATGCGGTACTGATGCCGGACGCCGACCTGGATAACGCGGTAAGCGCACTGATGGGGGCGGCCTACGGTTCGTGTGGCGAGCGCTGCATGGCCATTTCGGTGGCGGTGTGCGTGGGTGACCAGGTGGCTGATGCGCTGATCGCCAAGCTGCAACCGCAGATCAAAGCCTTGAAGATCGGTGCAGGCACCTCGTGCGGTCTGGACATGGGGCCACTGGTCACTGCCGCTGCGCGTGACAAGGTGGTGGGCTACATCGATGAGGGCGTTGCCGCGGGGGCCGAGCTGGTGGTGGATGGGCGTGGCTTCCGAGTGGCCGGGAATGAAGATGGCTACTTCGTGGGCGGTACCTTGTTCGACAAGGTCACGCCAGAGATGCGTATCTATAAAGAAGAGATTTTCGGCCCGGTACTGTGCGTCGTGCGGGTCAACAGCCTGGAACAGGCCATGCAACTGATCAACGATCATGAATATGGCAACGGCACGTGCATCTTCACCCGTGACGGTGAGGCCGCGCGTTTGTTCTGCGACGAAATCGAAGTGGGCATGGTGGGGGTCAACGTTCCGCTGCCGGTGCCGGTGGCGTATCACAGCTTTGGTGGTTGGAAACGTTCGTTGTTCGGTGACCTGCATGCGTACGGGCCGGACGGGGTGCGCTTCTATACCCGTCGCAAGGCAATTACCCAGCGTTGGCCGCAGCGGGCCAGCCATGAAGCATCGCAGTTTGCGTTCCCAAGCTTGTAAGGGGTGAGGGGGAGCGGGGAGGCCGGTAGGCCTCCCCGTTTTGCTTTTTAGGGTTTTCTTGAAATTAAAGGTTGACGCCCTCTCGAATCCCCTTATAATGCGCCCCACTTCCAGCGACAACGGAACGACAAACTCCTTGAAATTCAATGAGTTAACCGATTCGGAAGGCGCTGTAAGGGCTACGATCGAATGATCGAATGCGGTTGAGATGATGGTTGACAGCGCTTCTAAACGCTGTATGATTCGCCTCCCGCTACGAGAGATCGCAGCGAGTCAAGTGTTTGAAGCTAA
>NZ_QJRK01000068.1:0-21518 GCF_003205245.1 Pseudomonas sp. MB-090624
GGGGATGAGGTGGTGTGGCAGCGGCCGGTTGGGGAATTGGTGATCGAAGTGACTGACGTGATCGCTGAAGGGTGAGGTGCCTTGTATCGCGACGGGCCGCAAAGCGGCCCCCTGCGATCCCGGATCAAACCACGCCCTGAGCCAACATCGCATCCGCCACTTTGACAAAGCCGGCGATGTTCGCACCTTTCACGTAATTGACCCGGCCATCCGCATCTTCACCATAATGCACGCAAGCATGGTGGATCGATTGCATGATGTTGTGCAGCTTGCTGTCCACTTCGCCGGCAGTCCACAGCAGGCGCATGGCATTCTGCGACATTTCCAGGCCAGACACGGCCACACCGCCGGCGTTGGATGCTTTGCCCGGGGCATAGAGGATGCCGGCTTCCAGGAAGATATCCACCGCTTCCAGGGTGGTCGGCATGTTGGCGCCTTCGGCCACGCAGATACAGCCGTTGGCCAGCAAGGTACGGGCGTCTTCGGCGCCCAGTTCATTCTGCGTGGCGCACGGCAAGGCGATGTCGCATGCCAGGCTCCAAGGGGTCTGGCCCTTGCGGAACTCCAGGCCGAACTGCTCGGCCAGCTCGCTGATACGGCCCCGCTTGACGTTTTTCAGCGCCATCAATGCTTCCCACTGGGCATCGGTCAGGCCGGCTTCGGCATACAGCGTGCCTTCGGAGTCCGACATGGAGATCACTTTGCCGCCCAGGTCCATGACCTTGCGCGCGGCATACTGGGCAACGTTGCCCGAGCCCGACACCGCCACGCGACGGCCGTCGATGCGCTTGTCCTGGCGCTTGAGCATTTCCTCGGCGAAATACACGCAACCGTAGCCGGTGGCTTCGGGGCGAATCAGGCTGCCACCGTAGGTCATCCCCTTGCCGGTCAGTACCGACGTGAACTGGTTGGCAAGCCGCTTGTACTGGCCAAACATGAAGCCGATTTCGCGGGCACCCACGCCGATGTCACCGGCCGGCACGTCGCAGTCGGCGCCGATGTGGCGGTACAGCTCGCTCATGAACGCCTGGCAGAAGCGCATCACTTCGGCGTCGCTCTTGCCTTTGGGGTCGAAGTCCGACCCGCCCTTGCCACCGCCCATGGGCAGCGAAGTCAGGGAGTTCTTGAAGACCTGCTCGAAGGCCAGGAATTTCAGCACGCTGAGGTTGACCGAGGGGTGGAAGCGCAAGCCGCCCTTGTACGGGCCGATGGCGCTGCTCATCTGGATACGGTAGCCGCGGTTGACCTGCACTTTGCCCTGGTCATCGACCCACGACACGCGGAACAGCACCGCACGCTCCGGCTCGATCATACGCTCCAGAATGCCGGACTGCAGGTAATGAGGGTTGGCCTCAAGGAAGGGCCACAGCGTGCGCAGCACTTCTTCCACTGCCTGATGAAACTCGGGCTGGCCTGGGTCGCGCTGTTGCAGGCGCGCGAGGAAACTGTCGACAGATTCGATCATGGTAGACATCTCACCGAAGATTTTGGACTTATTGGTTTTTCGGGAATGTACCAAGAAGCAATCGCACCGGAACAGGGCGAAATGTCGTTTTTCTGAATTTATTTGGTGCGTTTTATATAAGTGTATACAAAAAAAGCCGCAATACTGGCCTTCAAACAGCCACACCCGTAAACGTCAGGCACAAAAATGGGGCCACCAAGGGCCCCATTCCTGTGCATCAAGGCACTGGCTTACTGGGCCAGTTTCTTGTGCCGTACCCGGTGCGGCTGGGCAGCAGCGTCACCCAGACGCTTTTTACGGTCGGCTTCGTACTCGGTGTAGTTACCCTCGAAGAACACCACGTTCGAGTCGTCTTCGTACGCCAGGATGTGGGTCGCCACACGGTCAAGGAACCAACGGTCGTGGGAAATCACGATCGCGGCGCCCGGGAAGTCCAGCAGGGCTTCTTCCAGCGAACGCAGGGTTTCCACGTCCAGGTCGTTGGACGGTTCGTCGAGCAGCAGGACGTTACCGCCCTCCTTCAGCGTCAACGCCAGGTGCAGGCGACCCCGCTCACCACCGGACAGGTCCTTGACGAACTTCTGCTGGTCGCCGCCTTTGAAGTTGAAACGGCCAACGTAAGTACGCGACGGGATCTCGTAGTTGCCGATCTTGATCATGTCGGAACCGTCGGACACCTGCTGGAACACGGTCTTGCTGCCGTCCAGGTCTTCGCGGCTTTGGTCGACGCAAGCCAGTTGCACGGTTTCGCCGATTTCGATGCTGCCCGAATCCGGCTGTTCCTTGCCCATCAGCATGCGGAACAGGGTGGACTTACCAGCACCGTTACCACCGATCACGCCGACGATCGCGCCTTTTGGCATGGCGAACGACAGGTTGTCGATCAGTACGCGGTCGCCATAGCCCTTGGTGACGTTCTTGAACTCGATGACCTTGTCACCCAGGCGTGGGCCGGCCGGGATGTAGATCTCGTTGGTTTCGCTACGCTTCTGGAATTCCTGCGACTGCATTTCTTCGAAGCGCTGCAGGCGGGCCTTGGACTTGGACTGGCGGGCCTTGGCGCCTTTGCGCACCCATTCCAGTTCCTCTTTCATGGCCTTTTCATGGGCGCTTTGCTGCTTGGACTCCTGCGCCAGGCGCTCGGACTTGGCTTCCAGCCAGCCCGAGTAGTTGCCTTCGTACGGGATGCCGGCGCCACGGTCCAGTTCCAGGATCCAGCCAGCGACGTTGTCGAGGAAGTAACGGTCGTGGGTAATCGCCACCACCGTGCCCGGGAAGTCGTGCAGGAACCGCTCCAGCCAGGCCACCGAGTCGGCATCCAGGTGGTTGGTTGGTTCGTCGAGCAGCAGCATGTCGGGGGCCGACAGCAGCAGGCGGCACAGGGCCACACGGCGCTTCTCACCACCGGACAGGTGCTCGATGCGGGCGTCCCAGGCCGGCAGGCGCAGGGCGTCGGCAGCGACGTCCAGCTGGCGCTCCAGGTTGTGGCCATCGGCGGCCTGCAGGATGGCTTCCAGCTTGGCCTGCTCGGCGGCCAGCTTGTCGAAGTCGGCATCCGGTTCGGCGTAGGCAGCGTACACCTCGTCCAGGCGGGCCTGGGCGTCCTTGATCACGCTGACCGCTTCTTCGACCACTTCGCGGACGGTCTTGGTCGGGTCCAGTTGCGGTTCCTGGGGCAGGTAGCCCACGTTGATGTCGGGCATCGGACGGGCTTCGCCGTCGAATTCCTTGTCGACGCCCGCCATGATCCGCAGCAGGGTCGACTTACCGGCGCCGTTCAGGCCGAGCACGCCAATCTTGGCGCCTGGGAAGAATGACAGGGAAATGTTCTTGAGAATTTCCCGCTTCGGCGGCACGACCTTGCTCAGCCGATGCATGGTGTAGACGTATTGAGCCAAAACCAAGCCCTCTAATCAGGTAAGTAAAGACATCGACGATCGCCCTGGCGCGCTGACCAGGGAGATGTGTGTTTGGGTGTAATTGAACAAAGGCGACCATTCTACGCCATCGCACGGCGTTTCATAGGCGGGGCGATGGTGGGGAGGGAACGGTGTGATCTATGGGGAAATGTGTTGCCTGTGGCGGCCCTTTCACGACTTTAGCCGCGAAAGGGGCGGCACAGCTGCCGAGATGGCTCAGACGTGACGCTGCCGGGCCTTGCCACGCGGCAACCGGCAACGGTCACCCTGCTCGGCCAGGCGCGCGGCCCAGGCAGACTTCACGCTGAAGCCACTGCTGCGGGCAGGCTGCTGCTCGGCAACATTCGCGGGTTGGGCGGCCGCAGGGGCAGTGCTGACCACCTTGGCTGCAGGCTTGTGGGCCGCAGCCACTGCCGGCACTGCCGCCTTGGCGGTCTTGCGCAGTTCAGCCAGCGACGGGGCCTTGGGCTTGGCCGAACTGGCCGCTTCAGGTTTGCTCAGCGAACGCTGGCAAGACTTGCAGGATACGTCCTCGGTCACGGCAGTGCTGACAAGGGTCTGACTGCTACGCCCACAGGCGGAATCGAGGCCATTGGAGGAAAAGTGAGTAACCAAAAGCGAACATCTCCGATGCGTTGTCATGTAAAGCGGGCGGCATTCTCGCACAGGTTGCAGGGGCTTGCCGAACCGGCGGGCAGTCGCCATCGGTCCAGATGGCTGGCACTTTGCCATAATCGTAGGCATGCTAGCCGGTTTCGGGTGTCCGGCCTTATAGTGCGCCACCACGGTGTGACTGCCGGACATCGGTACATGCCGTGCACGTTTCGTCCCTGCCATCGCCAGCCCAATCGCAGGATCAGCGCTTGATCAATCTTACTCACCCGTCGTCACTGCGTTCCGCGCCTGAAGCACCCGCCTCTACCCTGCGCGGGTCGATCAAGGGCACGTTGGCGCTGCTGGCCCTGATCCTGCTGGGCCTGCTGCTGTGGCAACTGTTCGCCCAGTTCAACCACACCCAAGCCGACCTGCGCGCGCAGAGCCTGGATGCCAGCGTGGAAATGGCCGACCACCTGAACCTGAACATGGCGTTCAAGGCCCAGCAGGCGGTGAATGGCCCTACATCAGCCCGCCGACGCCCGCAGCCATGCCCAGCCTGGTGGATACCCTGCGCCAGCGCCTGCCCGACCTGCAAAGCCTGGCCTGGCTGGACAGCACCGGGCAGCTGCGCGCCGACAGCCTGGCCGGCAGCCCGGACCGGCAGTGGCTGGACGAGTTACTGGCGCTGAACCAGGGGCGTGCGTACTTCTTCTCCAATTCGCCCGACAACCACACGCTGTACATGCTGCTGCGCCAGGCCACCGAGCAGGACCGCGGCTACTGGCTGCTGCGCCTGTCGCCAGACTACTACCGCGAGCTCACCCTGCACCTGGACAGCGGCACCCACCCATTGTGGCTGCTGGAAAACAGCCGCACCGGCGAAGTGCTGCAGCGCCATGCCCCCACCGCTACCAGCGATGAACCGCTGCAAAGCGTGATGCTGGCCTTCATCGACAACAGCACCTGGCAACTGCGCGGCCTGTTCGACGCCAAGCTGATGCAACAGAAGCTGCTGCCGGCGCTGATCGGCAAATGCCTGCTGGTGTTGTTTTGCGCCCTGCTGCCGGTGCTGGCCCTGATCAACATGCGCCGGCGCCAGCGTGCGCTGCAGGAAGACCGCCGGCGCTACCAGGAAATTTTCGAAGGCACCGGCGTGGCCCTGTGCGTGCTCGACTTGTCGAGCCTACCGGGCCAGCTGGACCGCTACCACCTGCGCAACCGCGCCGCACTCAAGCACAGCCTGGCCCTGGACCCAGGCCTGCGCCGGTCCCTGCTGCTGGAACTGAAGATCACCGAAGTCAACCAGGTGGCCCGCCAGTTACTGAACATCGACTGCCACGAAGGCGCCTGGCAGCGGTTGATCGACGGCACCGGCGATGGCCGCGACAGCATCGGCATGCAACTGATCGACGCGCTGATCGAACAGCGCCAGGTGCTGGAGCTGGAAGTACGCCTGCCGTCACCGCTGGGTGGCGAGTTGCACCTGTGGTTGATGGCGCGCCTGCCGCAACAACGGCGTGACTACCAGGCGGTGATCCTGAGCATCAGCGACATCACCAGCCGCAAACAGGTCGAACTGTCGCTGCTGGAGCGCGAAAGCTTCTGGTCCGACGTGGTGCGCACCGTGCCCGACCAGCTGTACGTGCAGGATGTGCTCAGCCAGCGGATGATCTTCAGCAACCGCCACCTCGGCCAGACCCTGGGCTACGACCGTACCGAGCTGGCACACATGGGCGAGCGCTTCTGGGAACTGCTGCTGCACCCCGAAGACGCCGCGCACTACCAGGCCTTGCGCCAGCAACAGCGGAACAATGGCCACGACCAGCAATTGCACTGTCAATTGCGCTTCCGCCACCGGGACGGCAGTTGGCGCTGCTACGACATCCGTGAGCAGGTACTGACCCGCAACGCCGAAGGCCTGGTAACGCGCATCATCGGCGTTGGCAAGGATGTCACCGTACAGATCGAGGCCAGCCAGTCGCTGCGTGACAGCGAGCAGCGCTACCGCATGCTGGCCGAAAGCATCAGCGACGTGATCTTCTCCACCGACAGCCTGCTCCAGCTCAACTACGTCAGCCCGTCGGTGCAGAGCGTGCTGGGCTACCAGGCCGAGTGGATCTTCACCAACGGCTGGCAGTCGATCATCGCCAACCCGGCCCAGCTCACCGGCATCTACAGCCTGATGGAGCGGGTCAGCAAGGCCATGGGCGACGCCGAGCAGTTGGCCCAGTTGCGCAGCCAGCTGCCGACCCAGCTGTTCCTGTTCGACTGCCTGCGCGCCGATGGCCGCAAGATCCCGATCGAACTGCGCCTGGTGCTGGTGTGGGACGACGACCAGCGCTTCGAAGGTGTGCTGGGGGTCGGCCGCGACATCAGCCAGCAGCGCCGCGCAGAAAAAGACCTGCGCATGGCCGCGACGGTATTCGAGCACTCGACCTCGGCGATTCTCATCACCGACCCGGCCGGCTATATCGTCCAGGCCAACGAAGCGTTCAGCCGGGTCAGCGGCTACGCCGTCAGCGACGTGCTCGACCAGTTGCCCAGCATGCTCACGGTCGACGAACAGCAGGAAAGCCACCTGCGCTACGTGGTCAAGCAACTGCACCAGCGCGGCAGTTGGGAGGGCGAGGTGTGGCTCAAGCGCCGTGACGGCGACCACTACCCGGCCTGGGTCGGCATCACCGCAGTGCTGGACGATGAGGGCGACCTGGCCAGCTACGTGTGCTTCTTTACCGACATCAGCGAGCGCAAGGCCAGCGAGCAACGCATTCACCGCCTGGCCTACTACGACGCCCTCACCCACCTGCCCAACCGCACGCTGTTCCAGGACCGCCTGTACAACGCCCTGCAACAGGCCGAGCGGCAAAAGGCCTGGGTGGTGCTGATGTTCCTCGACCTCGACCGCTTCAAGCCGATCAATGACTCGCTTGGCCATGCCGCCGGCGACCGCATGCTCAAGGACATGGCTTTGCGCCTGCTGGCCTGCGTGGACGACGACGACACCGTGGCGCGCATGGGCGGCGACGAATTCACCTTGCTGCTGCAACCGCGCGCGACCCGGGAAATGGCCTTGAACCGCGCCATCCATGTGGCCGAGAACATCCTTGCCAGCCTGGTGCGGCCGTTCGTGCTGGAAAACCGCGAGTTCTTCGTCACCGCCAGTATCGGCATCGCCCTCAGCCCGCAGGATGGCAGCGAGCTGAGCCAGCTGATGAAAAACGCCGACACCGCCATGTACCACGCCAAGGAACGCGGCAAGAACAACTTCCAGTTCTACCAGGCCGAGATGAACGCCAGCGCCCTGGAGCGCCTGGAGCTGGAAAGCGACTTGCGCCATGCCATGGAGCAGAACGAGTTCATCCTGTACTACCAGCCGCAGTTCAGTGGCGATGGCAAACGCCTGACCGGTGCCGAGGCGCTGCTGCGCTGGCGGCACCCGACCCGCGGCCTGGTACCGCCCGGCGACTTCATCCCGGTGATCGAGGAACTGGGCCTGGTGGTGGATGTGGGGGACTGGGTGCTGCGCGAGGCCAGCCGCCAGCTCAAGGCCTGGCACAAGGCCAAGGTGCGGGTGCCGAAGGTCTCGGTGAACATCTCGGCGCGGCAGTTCTCCGATGGCCAGCTGGGCACCCGGATTGCCACCATCCTCGAGGAATGCGGGCTACCGCCGGCGTGTCTGGAGCTGGAACTGACCGAGAGTATCCTGATGCGTGAGGTGAACGAGGCGCTGCAGATACTGGCCAGCCTGAAGAACCTTGGCTTGAGCATTGCGGTGGATGACTTCGGCACCGGCTACTCGTCGCTGAACTACCTCAAGCAGTTCCCTATCGACGTGCTGAAGATCGACCGAACCTTCGTCGACGGCCTGCCCGAAGGCGAGCAGGACGCGCAGATTGCCCGGGCGATCATCGCCATGGCCCACAGCCTCAACCTGGCGGTCATCGCCGAGGGCGTGGAAACCCACGAGCAACTGGAGTTCCTGCGCGAGCACGGGTGCGACGAAGTGCAGGGCTACCTGTTCGGGCGCCCGATGCCGGCGCATCAGTTCGAGGCCCAGTTTGCCAACGAGACGTTGTTCATGTTCCATTGACGCTGCCTGCACTGCCCTCATCGCACCTATTGATTTAGGAGGGCCTTGTGGGAGCGGGCGTGCCCGCGAACACCGGCGTAGCCGGTGCCAGCCTCCGCGCCGGGTTCTTCGCGGGCGGGCCCGCTCCCACACCGACCGCTCCAACTTCCAGCCATGTGCCAACCTGTGGGAGCCGGCTTGCCGGCGATGGGGCGCAAAGCCCCCCAGAAACCGGACTTCAAAGTCAACTCCAACCCCCGCTCAGCCCAGACACGGCGCGGGATGCAACATGAGACCCATTGGTCCGCGACTTGACGCCACTTCATATGCCAGCCGCGAATCAATCGGTTAGAATGCCCCCCCAAACTACCCCGATCCTTGAGGACCGCCATGTTCAGCCGTGATTTGACCATTGCCAAGTACGACGCCGAGCTCTTCGAAGCCATGCAGCAAGAAGCCCTGCGCCAGGAAGAGCATATCGAGCTGATCGCCTCGGAAAACTACACCAGCCCGGCTGTCATGGAAGCCCAGGGCTCGGTGCTGACCAACAAGTACGCCGAAGGCTACCCAGGCAAGCGCTACTACGGTGGTTGCGAGTACGTCGACGTCGTCGAGCAACTGGCCATCGACCGTGCCAAAGAGCTGTTCGGTGCCGATTACGCCAACGTTCAGCCGCACGCTGGCTCCCAGGCCAACGCTGCTGTCTACCTGGCCCTGCTGTCGGCCGGTGACACCATCCTGGGCATGAGCCTGGCCCACGGTGGCCACCTGACCCACGGTGCTTCGGTAAGCTCCTCGGGCAAACTGTACAACGCCATCCAGTACGGCATCGACGGCAACGGCCTGATCGACTACGACGAAGTCGAGCGCCTGGCTGTCGAGCACAAGCCGAAGATGATCGTTGCCGGCTTCTCCGCCTACTCGCAAGTGCTGGACTTCGCCCGCTTCCGTGCCATCGCCGACAAGGTGGGTGCCTACCTGTTCGTCGACATGGCTCACGTTGCCGGCCTGGTTGCCGCTGGCGTGTACCCGAACCCGGTACCGTTCGCCGACGTGGTCACCACCACCACGCACAAGACCCTGCGCGGCCCACGCGGCGGCCTGATCCTGGCGCGCAAGAACGAAGAAATCGAGAAGAAGCTGAACTCCGCCGTATTCCCTGGCGCCCAGGGCGGCCCGCTGGAGCACGTCATCGCCGCCAAGGCCATCTGCTTCAAGGAAGCCCTGCAGCCTGAGTTCAAGGCTTACCAGCAGCAGGTCGTGAAAAACGCCCAGGCCATGGCCGAAGTGTTCATCGAGCGTGGTTTCGACGTGGTGTCTGGCGGTACCCAGAACCACCTGTTCCTGCTGTCGCTGATCAAGCAGGAAATCTCCGGTAAAGATGCGGACGCTGCCCTGGGCAAAGCCTACATCACCGTCAACAAGAACTCGGTACCCAACGACCCACGTTCGCCGTTCGTCACCTCGGGCCTGCGTTTCGGCACCCCAGCCGTCACCACCCGTGGCTTCAAGGAAGCCGAGTGCAAGGAACTGGCTGGCTGGATCTGCGACATCCTGGCCGACCTGAACAACGAAGCGGTGATCGATGCCGTGCGTGAAAAGGTCAAGGCCATCTGCAAGAAGCTGCCGGTTTACGGCAACTGATCGCTGATCGCCAGAGGAAAAGCCCGGCTCGAGGCCTAATGCCAGTCAGTTAAGTAATTGGGGGCCGCTTTGCGACCCTTCGCGGGCACGCCCGCTCCCACAAGGGATCGCGCATCTCTTGAGTTCAGCGCCAAACGTGTGGGAGCGGGCGTGCCCGCGAAGGGCTGCAAAGCAGCCCCAGTAACGCTTAACTGACAGGCATTAGGCTCAATGCCGGGTTTTTTGCGCGCCGGCTTTACACATGGCTTGCGGCGCAGCACGTTCGCGCTTCGCCGCATTGCAAGACCGGCGCTGCCATTTTTTTCAGCAGGTAGCGCCTTGACCAGAGACCAACTCGAAACCCGGCAAACGCTCATCTACTTCGCCACCGTGCTGGCGGCCTGCGCTTTCGGCGTTTTCGCCAGTGGGGGTGCTTCAGTGCTGGAAGTGCTGATCACACCCGCCATCGCCATGCTGATGTACGCCATGTTCTTGCAGATACCCTTTCTGGACCTGCGCGCGAGCCTGGCCAATCGACGCTTCATGGTTGCCTTGTTGCTGGCCAATTTCGTGCTGGCGCCCTTGCTGGTGTGGGGCCTGACGCGCGGGCTGACGGGCCAGCCGGCCTTGCTGGCAGGCGCCCTGCTGGTACTGCTGGCACCTTGCATCGACTATGTGGTGGTGTTCACACACATGGGCAAAGGCGATGCGCGGCTCATGCTGGCCGCCACCCCCGTGCTGTTGCTGCTGCAACTGCTGCTGTTGCCGTTTTACCTGGCGCTCATGCTCGACGCTGGCCAGGCGTTGAACCTGGCGATAGGGCCCTTCGTGCAGGCGTTCGTGGCGATGATCGTCGTGCCGTTGGCCTTGGCCGTGTGGACCAGTGCCCTGGTCGGCAAGTGGCGGGGGGTGAGCCGCTGGAACGATGCCTGGGCCTGGATGCCCGTACCGGCGATGGCGCTGGTGCTGTTCGTGGTGATCGCTTCACAGATCCGGATCGTGTTGCACGACCTGCCGCAACTGCTGCCCGTAGTGCCGGTTTACCTGGGCTTTGCGCTGGTGGCACCGGCCATCGGCTGGGCAGCAGCGAGGCTGCTGGGCTTGCCGGCACAGCAGAAGCGCGCCGTGATGTTCAGTGCGGCGACGCGCAACTCGCTGGTGGTGTTGCCGCTGGCGCTGGCCTTGCCAGAGCAGTGGCGCACGCTGGCGGCAGCGGCGGTGATTACCCAGACACTGATAGAGCTGATCTGCGAGCTGGTCTACGTGCGGGCGATTCCAGCGATCGCCCGCACGTAAACGGCATCAGCTCACCACGTGCAGGTAATGCAGGTGGCGCTCGTACTGGTCGAGGATGTCGCCGATCACATCCTCACGGCTCCAGCCCATCACATCGTAGTCCTGCCCGCCTTCGCGCAGGTACACCTCTGCCCGGAAGTATTTGCGCGCATCGCTGTTGTCATCGGCGTCGCGCATGACGAAGCTCGGCGTATTGAATGCCCGGGGGCGTACCTCGTACTTGAAGCGCCCTTCCCCGGAATGGGATAGCTCGAGCGTGACGCGGCCGTCTTCACGCTCATCCACGGTCACCTCATAGCCTTGTTTGCGCAGTTCCTGCGCCACTTCTTCGCACGCGGGCTTGACCACATCGGCGATGAAGCGGGTAACGTGCGCCCTGCGCGGCATCATGGCGATGTTGCGCAAGCGGCGCTGCCAGCCGCCGTGGTTCTGACGGCCCTGCCGCTGACCTGGCAGTGCCTGGGTGCGCAGCCCACGCCGTGTGGCGTCCAGCCCCAGGGCCTTGAACAACCCCCAGATGGAAAACAGCAGGATGATCGCGAACGGCAAGGCGCTGGCAATGGTGGCCGCCTGCAGTGCTTTGAGGCCGTTGGCCAGCAGCAGGGCAATGGCCACCGCGCCCATGCTGACCGACCAGAACACGCGCTGCCAGAGCGGTGAATGGCCCCTGCCGGAGGACGCCAGCATATCCACGACAAGCGCACCCGAGTCGGCCGAGGTAACGAAGAACACGACCACCATCAGCACTGCCAGCATCGAGATGGCCGTAGACCAGGGAAAGTGCTCGAGGAACGCGAACAAGGCCAGCGAGCTGTCCTGATCCACCACCGTGGCCAGGTCCTTGACACCGCCGTGCAGGATCATATGTATGGCCGAGTCGCCAAACACGGTCATCCACAGCAACGTGAAGCCGGCCGGGACGAACAGCACGCCACACACGAACTCGCGAATGGTGCGCCCACGGGAAATGCGCGCAATGAACAGCCCCACGAAGGGCGACCAGGACAACCACCAGCCCCAGTAGAGCAAGGTCCAGCCGCCAATCCAGTCGGTGGGTTCGTAGGCAAACAGGTTGAACGTCTTGTTGACGATATCGGACAGGTAGGCCCCTGTGTTCTGCACATAGGCCTGCAGCAGGAATACCGTAGGGCCTACCGCCAGCACGAAAAGCATCAGGATCACAGCGAGGCCCAGGTTGAGCTCCGACAGGATACGGATGCCCTTGTCCAGGCCGCTGGCCACCGACAGCGTGGCCAGTGCACAGGTAACCGCAATCAGAATGACCTGCACCGAGGTGCTGATCGGAAGGCCGAACAAGTGGTTCAGCCCACTGTTGATCTGCAGCACACCGTAGCCCAGCGAGGTGGCGACGCCAAATACCGTGCCCAGGATGGCGAAGATGTCCACTGCATGGCCGATAGGGCCGTAGATACGCTCGCCGATCAAGGGGTACAGCGCCGAGCGCAGGGTAAGCGGCAGCCCGTTGCGGAAACTGAAGTAGGCCAGGATCAACGCCACGATGGCGTAGATCGCCCAGGCATGCAGGCCCCAGTGGAAGAAGGTGATGTTCATGGCTTCGCGGGCGGCGGCTACGGTATTGGGGTCACCCACCGGCGGGTTGATGAAGTGCATCACCGGTTCGGCTACACCGAAGAACATCAAGCCGATGCCCATACCGGCAGAGAACAGCATGGCGAACCAGCTTTTGTTGGGGTAGTCGGGCTCGCTATGGTCCGGGCCCAGCTTGATGTCGCCATAGCGGCTTACGGCCAGGAAAACGACGCTGATCAGCACCAGTGCGACGGTGAGGATGTAGAACCAGGCTGCATTGGTGACGATCCACTGCTGAACATGCTCGAAGACGCTTTGGGCATGCGCCTGGAACACTGTGGCGTACAACACCAGTAACAGCACCAGTACTGCACTGGTGAAAAAGACAGGTGGGTTGATGGTGCTCCTGCGTTTCTGGTTTTCAGGCATAGGCGTTACTCCTTCGGGCGTTCAGCGCTGCGCTCCATCATTGGGCAGTCCGAACACGACTGCCCGTGGCGCATGATGCATGGAAGATGCTGAAACCTTACCGTCAGTTCCAGCAATTCCAAAACTTAGCCGCTTCGCTTGCCGTACAGAAGGCTTTGAACCTGTCAGCCGAGGTGACGCTTCAGCTCGGCAATGTGCTCGGGGCCGATGCCGCAGCAGCCGCCCACCATGCTGGCGCCGCGTTCACGCCAGCCCTTGGCCCAGGCAAGGTAGCCCGGCGGGTCCAGGTCTTCGCGCAGCTCGTCCAGCCCGTCGTTGGCGGTAGCCTCTTTGGGCTGCGGGGGGAAGGCGTTGGCGTAGGCACCGATGGCCACCTCTGCCCCTTGCTGGCTGATAACGGCACGGGCGACATCGATGGCCGCGCCGATAACTTCCGGCTGGCTGCAGTTGAACAGCACCGCTGCAGCGCCCAGCCCGACTACCGCTTGCACGGCATCTGCTACCGGCTCACCGGAGCGCAGACGCGGCACCGTATCCACGTCCTCATCCTGCAGGGTGAACGACACCCAGAACGGGCGGCCGTCCTCGGGCAGGTGCGCATGGATGGCACGTACTTCGGCGATGGCGCTCTGGGTTTCGGCCAGCCACAGATCAACGTGTGGCGCCAGGCCGGCGAGCAGCGGCTTCAATACTTCTTCGACCCGCTCAGGCTGGAACAGGTCGGGGCGGTAAGAGCCGAACAGCGGTGGCAGCGAACCCGCTACCTTAACCGGGTGCGCAGCGTTATCGGCCGCATGACGCGCCAGCTGGCCGGCGGTATTGGCCAGCTGCTGGCCTTCTGCAGCAAACCGTTGCTCGCCGATGTGGAACGGCACGACCGCATAGCTGTTGCTGGTAATGACCTGGGCACCCGCAGCAATGAACGCCGCATGCACACCTACCACGGCCTCGGGCGCTTCTGTCAGCGCCAGCGCCGACCATTCGGGCTGGCGAAACGGTGCGCCGCTGCGCTGCAGTTCACGGCCCATGCCGCCGTCGAGAATAACCATCGCGCGCTGTGTCATATAACTACTCTGAAGGTACTTATGAATAAAATTCATTATGAGAGAAAGGTTTATAACTATTAAATACACTTTCTCTTTTTTGGCAAACTTTTCAGGTATGTACATGCGCTTTTCTACTGTGCTCGGCGCGGGCCTCGTGTTGCTCGCCACTGCGTCCCAGGCCCTGGCAGGTACCACGCTGGAGCGGGTTGAATCGCGCAAGGAAATGGTCAACGTGTTGATGGAGAGCTACCCGCCGTTCTCCTTCCTCAACGACCAGAACCAGCTCGACGGCTTTGACGTGGATGTGGCCAAGGCCGTGGCCGACAAGCTTGGCGTGAAGCTGCGCCTGGAAACCCCGTCGTGGGACGTGATCGCCGCCGGCCGCTGGAGCGGCCGCTACGACATCTGCATCTGCTCGATGACGCCGAGCAAAGCCCGCGCCGAAGTGTTCGACTTCCCGGTGGAGTACTACGCATCGCCGGCGGTGATCGTGGTCAATGCCAAGGATGAGCGCATTCATGGCGCCAAGGACCTGGATGGGCGCAAGGTAGGCTTGACCAGCGCCTCCAGCTACGAGAGCTACCTGAACAAGAACCTGGTGATCGAAGGCAAGGAAGACCAGAAGATCGACTACCCCTTCGACTTTGTGCAGATTGCGCCTTACGACACCGACAACGTCGCCTTCCAGGACCTGGGCCTGGGCGCGGGCGTGCGTCTGGATGCCATTCTTACCAACCTGGTGACCGCGCAGCCGCGCCTGACCCAGGACAAGCGCTTCAAGCTGGCCGGTGCCCCACTGTATGAAGAGCCCAACTCGGTGGCCATCGAAAAAGGCGACCCTGAATGGGATGCCAAGGTGCGCCAGGTATTTGCCGAACTGAAAGCCGATGGCACGCTGGCCAAGCTGTCGCAGAAATGGATTGGCGCCGATATCAGCAAATGAGCACCTTCCCTTCTTCCCCCAAGCCCGCGGCCAAAGCCACGGGCGCCAGCCTGTTCGGCTTTCGCACCCGGCTGCTGCTGACCTGGCTGGCGCTGTTCGGTCTGTTCGTGGCGTTCTTCCTCAGCTTCGACCTGAAGTTTGCGATCATTGTGGAGAAGTTCCCCAACCTCGCCGGCTTCAAACTGGGCCCTAACGGCTTTTTGCAAGGCGCAGCGCTGACCCTGTTCCTGTGCCTGTGCTCGATGGTGGTCTCGGTGCTGCTGGGCTTTGCCGCAGCCCTGGCGCGCTTGTCCGGCAGTGCGGTGCTGGTCGGTATCGCCAGTTTCTACACGTCGTTCTTCCGCGGTACGCCGCTGCTTATCCAGATTCTGCTGATTTACCTGGGCCTGCCACAGGTCGGCCTGGTGCCCGGCGCAATCAGCGCAGGCATCATTGCGTTGTCGCTGAACTACGGCGCCTACCTCAGTGAAATCTTCCGCGCCGGCATTCTCGGCGTGGCGCGTGGCCAGCGCGAAGCGGCGCTGGCGCTGGGCATGCGCCCGCCGCAGACGTTCTGCTACATCGTGCTGCCCCAGGCCATGCGGGTGATCATTCCGCCCACGGCCAACCAGTTCATCTCGATGCTCAAGGATTCATCGCTGATTTCGGTGATGGGGGTGTGGAAAGTGATGTTCCTGGCCCAGTCGTACGGGCGCTCCAGCTACCGTTACCTGGAAATGCTGACTACCGCGGCCATCATCTACTGGGTACTGTCGATTCTGCTGGAGCTGGTGCAAGCGCGCCTGGAACGCCACTTCGGCAAAGCGTACCAGCGCTGAGCAGTGCCTGGGCGCAGCGGGCACATGCAAGAACGGTCGCCCGAAGGCGACCGCTGGTGGGTGGGGCGACAGTCGGCTAGTCCTTGCTGACGGCGTCCCTCACATCGCCCACCACTTGTTGGGCTTCACCCTTTTTCTCCTGCACCTTGCCCTTTACCTCCAGCTCGGTATTGCCAGTCGCTTTACCGACGGCTTGCTTGACCTTGCCAACCACTTCGTTGGCCATGCCTTTGACTTTGTCAGACGTGCTGCTCATGGTTTTTCTCCTTCAACGACATCCGTACATGTGGGTTGGGGTTACACCAGTGAAACGGGCAGACCTGGGCGGGTGATCACACATTCACGACCCGGGTCTTGCGTGACGACAGGGCGAAGCGGCCTGCCACAACGCTCAAGGCAGCGCCAAGCAGCAGGGTTACCAGCGTGCCCCAGGCGGCTTTGGACACGTTGCTGGCCGCCACCTGGGCAGCTTCACGCGCCTGTTGCTCTGCCTGGTCTTTGAGCACTTGCACCTGCTCGGCGGCTTGCTGGTAGGCACGGGCATAGTTATCCACGATCTGCTGGGCCTCCTGCTGGCTCTTGCCTGTGCGCGCCGCCACGATGTTGACCAAGGCCTGCTTGTCTGCCGCGCTCAGCGCAGGCTCACCGGCCTTGCGTACCCGGTCGAACCATTGCTTGAGCTGGTCAACGGCCTGGGTCGGGTCCTCGGCGGCAATACGGCCCGCCGACTCACCCTGCGCCTGCGCCTGATCGGCCTGCTGCTCCAGGTTCGACGGGTTCAGTTCGGCCTTGCCGGACTGCTGCAGGGTCTTGTTCAGCTCCGCTTCCAGGCTGTCCCAGTCGAGCGAAAGGCCCTGCTTACCCAGGCGCTCTTTGATGCCTTGGCCGACTGCCGGTGCGGCGGCAGCCACACCATCCGCGGCAAGCGACAGGCCTTTACCGGCAATATTGCCGGCAGTGCCGACCACGCCCCCGGCCAGCGAAGCCAGCAGCCAGGTCGCCAGCAATGTGGTCACCGTCCAGCTCAACAGGCCATGCAGGCCACCGCGGCCCGGCGCCGTGCGGCCGGCAACCCAGGCACCGGCGGCGACCGAAACCAGGGTGCTGACGAACAACCACACCCCCGCACCGGTGCCAAAGCCACGCAGCGGGTTGCCATCGGCCATCGCGTCAACGGCCCCGGCCCCGATGGCGGTGCCCAGCACACTGAGTACCAGGTAGGTAGCCAAGGCAATGGCCCCCCCGGCGAAAACTGCACTCCACGACACCCGCAGCGGGCTCACGGCATTTGCCGGGGTGCTTACATAGGCTTCAGTCATCTATGCATCCTCGTCAATGGGAACTGGCTGCACCGGCCACGGGTGCCTGATGCAACGTCATGGCCAGTTTGCGGGTCCCATGCAAGGGTGTATTGATGCATCTGCCCCACCCGCACTAGTGCATTGGCACCAATCTGCCGGTGCCTGCTGCGTTTATGCTCAACGCCAGTCACCACACCAGCCACTACCGACCGGGGGACGCCCATGAGCGACGCCGTGCTTGCCCGTGAAACCAACCGCCGCCAGCTGCAGCAGATAATTGCCGGGCTTTCGGATGGCGTGATGCTGCTGGAAGTGGACCAGACCATCATCTGGGCCAACGAAGCCGCCCTGCGCATGCACGGGGTCAACAGCCTGGAACAGCTGGGCGGGGACGCCGAGGGTTATCGCCAGCGCTTTGCCCTGCGCTACCGCAACAACCATCCACTGGAAGCCGACCAGTACCCCATTGCCCGCGTGGCGGCGGGGCAGGTGTTCAGCGATGTCGTGGTCGAGGTTTCGCCGGTTGGCGATGAGGAGGCGCGCAGCCGGGTACACCGGGTGCGCAGCATGGTGCTGGAAGACAGCAAGGGCGAGGCCGAATCGTTGGTGCTGATACTGGCCGACGCTACCGAGTGGGCCAGCGCAGAGCAGCGCTTTGAAAAAACCTTCAACGCCAACCCTGCCCCCGCCGTTATCTGCCGCCTCAGCGACTTGCGCTTCATCAAGGTGAACCAGGGCTTTCTGGAAATGACCGGGCATGTGCGGGAAAACGTCATTGGCCGCTCGGTGTATGAAGTGGACGTGCTGGAAAACGCCGAGCGCAAGGAGTTGGCGATTGAGCGCCTGATAGAAGGCGCGACCATCCCGCAGATGCAGGCCGAGCTGCGCTTGCCAGAAGGTGGCACCAAGCTGGTGATCGTGGCCGGGCAGCCGCTGGACATGCACGAAGAGGATTGCATGCTGTTTTCGTTCACCGACCTGGAGCCCCGGCGCAAGGCGGAGAACGCCCTGCGCCAGAGTGAAGAGCGCTTTGCCAAGGCGTTTCGCCTGAGCCCGGTGCCGACCTTGCTGTGCAGCGCCGACAAGCAGCAACTGATCGATGCCAACGAAGCGTTCCTCGACAGCCTGGGCTACACCGCCCAGGAGCTGATCGGGAAAACCGTGGCCGAAATCGACTTCTTTGCCGACCGCGGGGTGGCAGCGCAGGTGTTCGATGCGCTGGAAAAGAGCGGGCGTATCGAGGCGCTGGATGTGAAGCTGCGCAAGAAAGGTGACGACCCGCTCGACTGCATGCTGCAAGCCGACACAGTGAGCCTGCTGGACACCCCGTGCTACCTGCTGGTGCTGATGGACATCACCGAGCGCAAGCGCTCGGAGCTGGAACTGGTCGAGGCGATCGAGACCGTCATGCAGGATGCATCGTGGTTCAGCCAGACCTTGATCGAGAAGCTGGCCAATGCCAAACGCATCAACACCGGCCGGTTGCCCGACGCCTCGTTCACCGACCTTACCCGCCGCGAGCGGGATGTGCTGGCGCTTATCTGCGAAGGGCTGGCCGACAAGGAGATTGCGGCGCGCCTGAACCTGGCGCTGAACACGGTGCGCAACCACGTGGCAACGGTTTATTCCAAGCTTGATGTGCACAGCCGCAGTGAAGCGATCGTGTGGGCGCGGGAACGGCGTTTGTTCAGCACCTGATGGGTTGTTCGCGGCTGGGCTTGGCGCCGCGGCTGCCAGGGCCCACCCTTGACAGTATCCCGGTTGACCGCAAATACTCTGGCCAGATTCATATAGATGACCAAATAACAAGGTGAATCGTTTCATGATCGCACTCCCCGCCCTGACGCCTTTGCATGCCGCACAATTGCTTGTCCTGCGTGCACCTTCCGTTTGCCACTGACGCGCCTGCCCAACAGAGACTCCTTGCATGACTCCCTTAGATATTCAGCTGTTGCTGACCGCCCTGGTCAGTGTTCTGGTGCTGGTGGCGCTGATCGTGTCGCGCCTGAAGATGCACCCGCTTCTGGCCCTGCTGGTGGTGTCCATTGGCGTGGGCTTCGCGACCCATATGCAACCCGGCAGTATCGTTTCGCACCTGCTCACCGGTGCCGGCAAGACACTGGGTGCGGTCGGGGTGGTGATTGCCCTTGGCGCCATGCTGGGCAAGATCCTGGCGGATGCTGGCGTTACCGAACAGGTCGCCGATGTCATCCTCAAACGCACCCCCGACCGGCTGATCCCCTGGGCGATGATGCTGGTGGCCTTCGTCATCGGCATCCCGATGTTCTTCGAGGTGGGCCTGGTGATCATGCTGCCGTTGATTTTCAGCGTGGCACGTAAGCTGGAGGGCAAGGCGCGCTTCAAGGGCTCTGCCTATGTGTACGTGGGTGTGCCAGTGATTTCCGCCTTGGCGGCCATGCATGGCATGGTCCCTCCGCACCCTGGCCCACTGACCGCCATTGCCGTGCTCAAGACCTCGGTTGGGCCGACCATGCTTTACGGCTTCCTTGCCGCGATCCCTGCCATGATCCTGGGCGGCCCGTTGTACGGCATGTTCATTTCCCGGCGCATGAGCACCCGCCCCGATCAGGCACTGCTGGACCAGTTCACCCTGGCTGAGCAGGCCGACGGCCAACCCCGCCCCGGTGTATTGATCGGCATGCTGGCCGCGCTGCTGCCAGCGATCCTGATGCTGGTGCACGCCGTTGCCGAAATGCTGCTGCCCAAGGGCAATGCGCTGCTGGAATTGGCCAGCTTCCTTGGCAACCCACTGATCGCCATGCTGCTGGGCGTGCTGTTCGCAGGCTTCAGCCTGGTACTGGCGCGCGGTGGCAACGCCGAGCAGTTGCGCGATGCGCTGGGCAAAAGCCTGAAGCCAATTGCCTCGATCATCATGATCATTGCCGGCGGCGGCGCTTTCCAGGAGATGCTGACCAGCGCCAAGGTTGGCGATGCCATCGTGCACCTGACCCAGCAATCGGCTTTCCCGCCGTTGATTCTGGGGTGGCTGATCGCCATGCTGCTGTCGGTGTCTACCGGCTCGGCCACCGTTGGCATCGTCGGCGCTGCCGGCCTGCTGGCCCCCTTGGCAGGTGCCGACCCCAGCCTGAACCTGCCCTTGCTGGCCCTGTCCATCGGCTGTGGCTCGCTGTTCTTCAACTACGCCAACCATGCCGGTTTCTGGATGGTGAAAGAGTCGTTTGGCATGACCATGGGGGAAGCGACCAAGACCATCTCGGTGGTGCAGTCGATCGTGGCGGTGGTGGGGTTGATCGTGGTGTTGGCGCTGAATGCGGCGGTTGCGGTGGGCTGAGCCGGGTGAGCGGGTGAGCCAGTTTTCCTGGCTCACATGCCCTGGCGTCAGTAGCCACGCTCCCTCAGCTTTTCTGCCAAGGGCGGGTAGTAGATCTGGCCAATCTCATCCGCAGCCCACCACGCCCAGTGCAACAGGCAGAGCGTAATGCCCCCCAGCACCAGATAGCCCTCCCAGCCAATCAGCTCGGTGACCTGATGCATCAAGCCAGGCAACTGGTAATGCGCCCCGACATTGGCGTTGGCAATGGCCATCACTACCAGCCCGAATACCAGGACACCGGCCTGGTAACGCTGCTGACGCCATACCTCCCGTTGCTGGCTCTTGCTGCGCCAGTAGTTGAACAGGAACTCATTGCCTTCACGAAGGCTGTGCTCTTTCAAGGCGCTATAGGTCACGTGATTGTGCAGCAGGGAGTAATCGCGCCGGCTCTGTAGCCAGTGCCAAGGGATGTAGGAACCAAGCATGACCGCGACCTGCGCAAGCACTGGAACGCACACCGACACGGCCAGGCAAAACACCACGACACTCACAAAGATCCGCCCGATATTCCCCCAGACCGTAGCCATGTCCCCCGAGAAATCCAGCAGAGTGGTCCCCAGGGCTGTCATGAAAGCCATATCCATGAACAGGCACACGTAGGTGAGTTTCAGGGCCCAACGCACCTCCCAGGCTTTCTCGAATACTGCCCCCGGCAGCCCGGCGATAGGGTTGGTTGTTTTCAGGCTGTCTCTGTTCTGATCCATGCAAAATCCTCGGCAGTTGGCATTGGCCAGTGAATGGTTACTGCAAAGTGCTGGCAGCGCGCCTTGCCTGATTACCATGCCCGAGAGCGGCGCAAGCGTTCCACTCAACTTGAGCCATTTGCTATTCCCTTGCGTCGCCACCTCACCCTGTAGGAGCGACCTTGCGTCGCGATGGGCCGCAAAGCGGCCCCACTGCCAGCCTCGGACTCGCCGTTCATTACCCGCTATGGCGTCAGTCTGGTGCTTTTCGAGCTGGCCTGCACGGGCTGGGCTGTGGCGGTTTAAGACCTACACCTACCCCGTTGGCGAAAGCCAGATCCCGAAGACCCACGCGAACATGGGCGATGCCCTCAGCCCTGATCACACGCCGGGTTAGCTGCATACCGCACCCACCCCGCAACC
>NZ_QJRK01000069.1:0-19818 GCF_003205245.1 Pseudomonas sp. MB-090624
GGGAATGGGGGGAGGGCTGGCAGCGGCTGCGCCGGTGTTCGCGGGCGCGCCCGCTCCTACAGGCACCGCGTAACGCTCAGGCATACGTTGTACCTGTGGGAGCGGGCATGCCCGCGAAGAGGCCCTGGCAGGCAGCCGGCTACTTGGGATAAAGCGGCGGCAAGCTGCCATTCTCCCCAGCCGGCAACAACACCTGCTCGGCCGGCGGTATCGTGCCGATCGCCCGCCACAAATCCTCACCCTGCCAATACTGCCCACTCTCGCTGTACAACGCGCCATTCAACCCATCCAGCGCATCCGACAACGGCACGAAGCGCGCCGCCATCTCGGCCAGGGTCTCCGGTTGCTGCCGGGCCCAGGCGTCCAGCGCCTGGCGGGTGGCCTGGGGGTCGTTCGCCAGGCAGGCGCGCTTGAGGTCATCCAGCAAGGTGCGCGGGCTCGGCCCGTTCTGCGCCGCACGCAGCACCGCCGGTTGCGAGCGGGCGCGCCACCACAGGGCGAAGCCCAGTACGGTGGAAAGGGCGAACAACAGAGTCGCCAATTGCCAAGGCCACAGCGCGTTGCTGGCGCTGCTGTTATCGCCCACCGGGCTGTCGGCACTCAATGCCGGGTTGTCCTGCACGTTCAGCGTACGCGCCGGCAGGCTGCTGTGTTCCAGGTGATCTTCACGGGTGTTCCACCACGCCACTTCCAGCGCCGGCAGGGCCAACGTGCCGGCATGGGTGGGCACCAGTGCTTCACGTTCCTCGCGGTTGGCGGTCATGCCGCGTTCGTTGATTTCGTTGCGCAGCAGCGGCTGGTCGGGGTAGCGGCGCAGGCCGGTGATCTCGGTGGCGGGTAACGGCGGCAACTGGGTGCTGGAAAGGCCTTCGGCGCGCAAGGTGATGTTGCGCGTCAGCGAGTCGCCAATCTGTACCTGCTGGTTGCCGGGGTCGGGGTTCCAGTGCTCTTCCAGTGTCAGGCTACGCGCCGGCAACCACGGCACACCCGCAGGCCAGGCGGCGGGAATCGGGCGTACCGCCAGCCGCAGCGGCAGCGAGCTGACCTGTACCTGGTGCCCGGCCCGGGCCGTGCCATTGGCTTGCGGGGTTTCGTCGCTGCTGGCTGCGGCGGTGGCGCTGAACGTCAGTGGCGGGATCTCGAGCGTGCCACTTTGCTGGGGGTACACGGCATAGCGGGTTTCGATCACGCCGTGGCGCACGCCATTGATTTCCTTTTCATAGGTGCGCGATTCGCCGAGCGGTTCGACCTTGGCGCCTTCCAGCTGCAGCGGGCTCAGGCTGCTGTCGTCATAGAGCGCCACCGAGTGATAGATGCGCAAGGTGAGCACAGCCTGCGCCTGCACGTAGACGTCGGGGCTGTCGAGGGTGGCCTCGATGAACACCTGTGAAGTGTCCTGGCGGCTGGCATCGGCCTGCAGCACTTGCAGGTCGATGGCCTGGCTGCGTGACTGACCCAGCTGCAGCTCGGGGATACGCAGGCTGCCGCTGCGCCGCGGCAGCAAGGTGATGATCCAGCGGGTGCTGGCGCGGGTTTCACCGTCGAGGGTATGCAGGCTGTTCAGCTGGCGCGTGCCGCGCACCTCGAAGTCGCCTTCCAGGGCGCGCAGGTCGGGCTTGCCGAACTGGGTGACGTCCTGGCTTTCCAGGGTCAGTTCCAGGCTTTCGCCAGCCTGCAGGCGGGTGCGGTCGACGCTGGCCTGCAGCAGGGGTTCAGCCTGGGCCAGGGTGGCCCACAGCAGGGAGAGGAGCAAGACGCCGAAGCGACTCATCGTGGGGTTTCCTGTTGCAGTTGCTGTTCGTACCAGAATTTGCGCCGCAGCAGCTCCGCCGGGTTATCGGGGATCTCCCGCAGCCATTGTTCCAGGGCTTGGCGCTGTTCGGCGTCGAGGCTGGTCGAAACCGGGCGCTGGGGCGGCTGGATGACGCCCTCATCGGCACCCGGCTGGTTACCCGGTGCACCCTGGCTGTTGCTGCTGCTTTCGCCAGGCTGCTCGGCGCTGGCTTGTTCATCACCGCTGGGGGTGCCCTGGGCGGCGCTGCTGGCCGAACTGCTGTTGCCTTCGGTGTCGCTGCCGGGCGTGCCTTGGGCATCGTTACCGGGCGGTTGTTCCTCGGCCTTGGCCTGGCGCTGTTGCAGCAGCTGTTGCACCAATGCCTGGTTGTCCAGTGCCACTTGCAGATCGGGTTGGCGCTCCAGCGCCTGCTCGTAGGCGTCCAGGGCCGCTTCCAGCTCACCGGCACGGGCCAGTGCATTGCCTCGATTGTAGTGGTCGGCGGCCGTGTCGCCCTGGGAAAATGCCTCGGCCGCACCCGCGTAGTCGCCGGCCTGGTACAGCGCCAGGCCGCGCCACTGCGTGTCATGGAAGTGCCGAGCTGCGCTGGCTGGGCGGTTCAGCTCGAGCAGGCGTTGGCCTTGCTGGTCGGGGCGCAGCCATAGGTCATCGAGCTCGAAAGCCTGGCTGGGCTGGGGCAGGGCCAGCAGCAACGGCAGGCAGAACAGCCAACCGCGCCGGCCGGCACACGCGGCCAGCAGCAGCAGCGGAATCAGCAACCAGTAGCCCTGGTCGGCCCAGCTGTCCAGCTGCAGGGTCTGGCCGTCGTTGCGCCCGGCCCGCGGCTGGTCGAACAGGCCCAGGCCGCGCAGGTCCAGGTCGTCGATACGCGCATGCCGGTAGCGCCCGCCGGTGCCGTTGATGAAACCCTTGAGGCTGGCGTTGTCCAGGCGGGGTACCAGAATGCCGCCTTGGTCATCCTTGAGGTATTCGCCATTGGCCTGGCGCACCGGGGCACCGTCACGGCTACCGATACCCAGCATCAGCAGGCTTGGGCCCTGCCGGCCAAGGGCCTGGGCGATGCCCTGGCGCTCCGGGGCGCTGAGCGACGACCCGATCAGCAGCAGGCGGCCCTGGCCGAGCCCGCTCTGGGCCAGCAGTGCCAGGCCCTTCTGCACGGCCAGGTCGGCGCGCTGGCCGGGCTTGGGCATGATCGACGGGTCGATGGCCTCCAGCAGGTTGCGCGTGGTGGCCAGGTCATCGGACAGCGGCACCAGGGTGTGTGCGGAGCCGGCATACACCACCAGCGCCGTCTGGCTGTCGCGGCGGTGCTCCAGCAGGTCGAGGATTTTGCGCCGGGCCTGTTCCAGGCGATTGGGCGGGCTGTCCTCGGCGAGCATCTGCGGGGTCAGCTCCAGCAATATCACCAGCGGGTCGGCCGGGCGCTGGCGGTTTTCTTCCACCCGCTGCCAACTGGGCCCGAGCAGGGCCAGGATCACCAATAGCCAGGCCAACCCCAGCGCCACCCACGGCAGTTTGCTGGTGTTGCCGTTGCCGCCGACCAGCAGCACCGCGTGGAATGCCGGCGGCAGGATCAGCTGCCAGCGCCCGGCGCGTTTGCGCCGATGCCACAGCTTGTACAGCAGCCAGCCAAGCAAGGGCACGGCCAGCAGCCACAGGGGGCGCAACCATTGCGGCCACAGGTCGATCATCGCCGCCTCCGCAAGCGCAAGCGCTTCAGGCGTTGGCGCCATTCCGGGTGTGGCTGCAAGAAGCGCGGCTTGCGCAGCAGGCGCTGCATCAGGTTGTCGGGCCATTGCACGGCCACCACCAGCAGCACGCTCAGCAGCAGTGCCAGGGCCAATGGCCAGGCGTACAGGGCTTGGGCGGTGCGGGCTTGGGTCGGTTGCTGGGCCACCGGTTCGAGTTGGTCGAGGGTGTCGCCAATAGCGTCCAGTTCGGCTCCGTCATGCGCGCGGAAGTAGGCACCGTGGGTGATTTCGCCGATTTCCCTGAGTGCGGCTTCGTCCAGGTCCAGGCTCGGGTTGAGGCCGAGCAGGCCTGGGGTGCCACTGGCTTCGGGGTTGGCGCCAATGCCGATGGTGTAGATGCGCACGCCTTCCTGGGCTGCCAGGCGGGCTGCCGTCAGCGGGTGGATCTGCCCGCCATTGTTGGCACCGTCGGTAATCAGTACCAGTACCCGGCTTTGCGCCGGGCGCTGGCGCAGGCGTTTCACCGCCAGGCCAATGGCGTCGCCGATGGCCGTGTTCTTGCCGGCGATGCCGATTTGCGCTTCGTCGAGGAAGGTGCGCACGGTACGCCGGTCGAACGTGAGCGGGGCCTGCAGGTAGGCCTGGCTGCCGAACAGGATCAGGCCCACGCGATCGCCTTCTCGGTCCTGCAGGAAATCGCCGAGCAGGGCCTTGACTAGGTCGAGGCGGCTGATGTCTTCGTTTTTCCACTGCATGTCCGGGAAGTCCATCGACCCGGACACGTCCACCGCCACCAGCAGATCGCGGCCGCTGGCCGCCACCGGCACCGGGTCACCGAGCCATTGCGGGCGCGCGGCAGCGCACAGCAGTAACAGCCAGATGACCACGAATGGCCCTTGCTGGCGCCAGGTGGGCAGGTTCAGCCGCGCGCGCCGCCCGGCCAGGCCTTCCAGTTCGTTGAGGAAGCCAACCTTGAGTACCGGTTCGCCGCTGTCGGCGGCGGGCATCAGCAGGCGCGCCAGCCACGGCAGCGGCAACAGGGCAAAGACCCACGGCCAGGCCAGTTCAAACATGCTTGCGGATCCAGGTTTCGACGGCTTGGCTCAGCCCGGCGATGGCCTTGTCGTCGAGTTTGCACTCGGGTTTATAGGCGCCTTCGACCAGCACCATCCAGCGTGTGAGGCCGGCTGCGGGGCAGCGGTTGTCGAGAAATGCCAGCCACTGGCGGCCGTTGAGGGTATGGCTGTTGGCGCCCGGGTAGTGGCTGCGGCACAGGCGCTTGAGCAGGGCGTTGATCTGTTGCAGCCAGGCGCCGGCGGGGGCGCCGTCGTAGGGGCGTGGCAGGCGTGCCAGCTCGGCCAGCGCTTCTACCCGCACCGGGTCCAGCGGTTGCTCGGCGCGTACGACACGGCGCTTGCGCGGGCGCCAGTGCCGCAGCCGCCACAGGCCCCAGCCCAGCACTGGCAGGATGACCAGCAATGCCCACCAGCCGGGTGCTGGCGGCCACAGGCCGATGGGCGCCGGTTCGATCAGCGGTTGCAACTGATCGAGCGGATTCATGATGCGCTCCGCGGGCGCTGTGCGCTCAGGTATTCGCGCAATTGCTCGATCATTTCACTTTGCGTGCTCAGCGGCATCAGCAGCACCCGCAGCTTTTGCGCCAGCAGCTCCCAGCGCTCGATGCGGGCTTCGGCCTGCTGGCGGTAGGCCTGGCGCAGGTTGGCGTCGAGGGTGTCGAGCTCCAGCTGCGCGCTGCGTTGGGCAAAACGCAGCAGGCCAGCGGCCGGCAGGGCATGGTCGAGTGGGTCGGACACCGGCAGCAGCAGCAGGTCGCAATGCCGGGACAGCATGGCCAGGTGCTGCTCCACCTGGGCGCTGAGCGAACGCTCGTCGCAGATCACGATGGCCAGGCTGCCCGGGCGCAGCACTTCGCGGGCGCGGCGCAGGGCCAGGCCAAGGCTGTCGGCCCCGGCAACCGCCTCGGTGTGCAGCGCCTGGTTGACCTTGGCCATGCGGTTGAGCAACTGCAGCAGGCTCTGTTTGCTGCGCCGGGGCTTGATTTCATGGTGCTCGTTGTCGCCGAACACCAGGCCGCCGATGCGGTCGTTATGGGCCAGCGCGGCCCAGCCGAACAAGGCGGCAGCCTGGGCGGCGAGCACCGACTTGAACATCAGGCCCGAGCCGAAGAACAGCCGCTGGCTCTGCTCGACCAGGATGAAGATAGGCCGTTCGCGTTCTTCGTGAAACAGCTTGGTGTGGGGCTCCTGGGTGCGTGCGGTCACCCGCCAGTCGATGTTGCGCACGTCGTCGCCGGCCTGGTACACGCGCACCTGGTCGAAGTCCACACCGCGCCCGCGCAGCTTGGAATGGTGCAGACCGACCAGCGGGCTGCGTTGGCCGGGCTTGGAAAACAGCTGGATTTCGCGCACGCGGTGGCGCATGTCGATCAGCTCGGCGAGGCCGATGCGGATGCCGGGTTCGGCCAGGTGCGCAGTGGGCATGGGGTCAGGCAACAGCGACGACGTCGAGGATGCGCTGGACCACGCGGTCCTGGTCGATCCCCGCGGCCTCGGCTTCGAAGGAGAGGATGATGCGGTGGCGCAGCACGTCGAACAGCACCGCCTGGATGTCTTCGGGGCTGACGAAGTCGCGCCCGGCCAGCCAGGCGTGGGCACGTGCGCAGCGGTCCAGCGAAATGGAACCGCGCGGGCTGGCGCCATAGGCGATCCAGTCGGCCAGCTCGGTATCGAATTTGGCCGGGGTGCGGGTGGCCATGACCAACTGCACCAGGTACTCCTCGACGGCATCGGCCATGTACAGGTTGAGGATTTCCTTGCGCGCGGCAAAGATCGCCTGCTGGCTGACCCGCCGTTCGGGTTTCACTTCGCCGCCCAGCGCTTCACCGCGGGCCTGTGCCAGGATGCGCCGCTCGACCGCGGCGTCCGGGAAGCCGATTTTCACGTGCATCAGGAAGCGGTCGAGCTGGGCTTCGGGCAGCGGGTAGGTGCCTTCCTGCTCGATCGGGTTCTGCGTGGCCATGACCAGGAACAGGGGCGACAGGTCGTAGGTGCTGCGGCCCACACTGACCTGGCGTTCGGCCATGGCCTCGAGCAGTGCCGACTGGACCTTGGCCGGTGCACGGTTGATTTCGTCGGCCAGCACCAGGTTATGGAAGATCGGCCCCTGCTGGAACACGAAACTGCCGGTTTCCGGGCGGTAGATTTCCGTGCCGGTGATGTCGGCCGGAAGCAGGTCGGGGGTGAACTGGATGCGGTGGAACTGCGCTTCTATGCCCTCGGCCAACTCCTTGATGGCCTTGGTCTTGGCCAGCCCAGGCGCCCCCTCGACCAGCATATGGCCGTCTGCCAGCAGCACGATCAACAGCCGCTCGACCAGTTTCTCCTGGCCTAGGATCTGGGTTGAAAGAAAGGTGCGCAGCGCGATCAGCGCTTCACGGTGTTCCATCGGCGACGGTTCCTGGTAGGGGGCCGGAGGCGGCTGACGGCAGCTGCCCTGGCAAGGGCTGATACTTTAATCCATCCGGGGGGGCGGCGACTAATGGCACGGGGTAAATTTATCGCTGCAGCGGGCCTGGGGTATGGAAAACTCTCACGAAGGCTTGGCGATTGCCTGATGTTGCCTGACGGCGTAATGGCGCCTGCTTGTGCTTTTGGGTCAAGCACAAGGCACGAAGATGGTAGCGAGCAACGGCGGTACGCCGACCCCTCGGCGGGTAACCCTGCGTTTCGGGGTGTTCTTCGATGGCACCGGTAACAATCAGCACAACGCCACGGCATTGGCGGGGCACGGCGGCAGTTATGCCAATGCGCTGAGCAACGTAGCCCTGCTGCATGCGTTGTACCCGGCGCAAGCGGCCGATGGCGAGGCGCGCCAGGTCTTTTTCAAATGCTACATGGAAGGCATCGGCACCTTGGCCGGTGAAACCGACCCGGTGTATGCCTCTGCCACCGGGCGTGGCCGCACGGGCGTGGAAGCCCGGGTGGCCGAGGCGTTGCAGGTGATTGCCGGGCAACTGCAGGGTTGGTGCCAGGCGCACCCGCAGTGGGTGCCGGCACGCCTGGAGTTCGACTTGTTCGGCTTCAGCCGTGGCGCGGCGGCGGTACGCCACCTGGCCAACCTGTTGCACGACGGTGCCGGGGGATTGTTGCCGGTGGCGTGTGACATCGCGATCAACTTCATGGGCTTGTTCGACACGGTGGCCGCGATCATCGCGCCGTTGCAGGGCGACTTCGACCCCACCGACGAGCGCCACGGTGGCTTGCGCCTGGGCCTGGGGGCGGGTATTGCCCGGCAGGTGGTGCAACTGGTGGCGCACGATGAGCAGCGGCATAACTTCCCGCTGGTGAGCAGTGGCCACGACATAGTGCTGCCGGGTGTGCACTCGAATATCGGTGGCGGCTACCCGGAAACCACATGGGAACAGGTGCTGTTGTGCAAACCGCAATCCCAGCGCGTGCCGGTGGCGACGCCTGCCGGGCAGTGCCGCGTGCATGCCGTGATGCAGGGCCTGTTGGCGACGGATTTTGCCGACATGGGGGAACCCCGGCCACGGGTGATCACCTGGGAGGAGCCGATCGCTGGCGGCCACCCGCGTGAAGCAGAGAAGCAAGTCTACGCAGCGGTAGCCCGCGAGCGGGAGGTGGCCGGGCACCTGTCGCGTGTCTACCTGAGCGTGATGCGCGAGCTGGCGGTACGGGCTGGCGTGCCGTTTGCGCCGTTGGGCGGCCAGGCGGAGCACCGTTTGCCGGCTGAATTGCAGGTGATCAGCGCAAAACTGCATGGCTTCGCTTTGGGCGAAACCGGGCAATTGGCGCTGAGCGAGCAAGAGCAGCGGTTATTGCGCGACAAGTATGTGCACGCTTCGGCGAACTGGAATGCGCTGAAAGGGTTGCGTAACAGCGTGCTGGATGTGTTGTTTGTCAACCGGCCAGGGGTGGCGGGGCGGGTGGTGCATGGGAATCCGGTGGGGTGAATGCGCCTGGGGTGGCAGGGGTTCGCCACCCCATTCATTCATCGCTGCGCGTTCCTGCGTTTTCGAACCATATACCCCTCCTGCGCCACGGTCAGCGCCACCGTCAGCACCATGAACGCTACCGAAGCAACGAAAATGCCATTTGGCAGCCCCCGGTCGAGCATCCAGCCGAACGCCACTGGCCCGACGGCGCCACCGATGTTGAACCCGGTCGAGACCAGCCCGAAGGTCTTGCCCTCGGCACCCTTGGGCGCGGCCGCTTTTACCAGCATATCCCGCGACGGGGCGATCATTCCGGTCAGCAGGCCGATGCTGCCCAGCACCACCACCAATGCCCATTCGCGCAGCACACCCAGGGCAACCACGGCGGTCAGCACTGCAGCCAGGGCGAAAGCCAGCGCCGCCACCAGGCCATGCCGGCGGGTACGGTCGGCCAGGGCACCGCCACACAGCACCCCGGCGGCGCTGCAGAGCAAGAAGGCGGTAAGCGCGGTATTGGCCCACGCCAAGGTCAGGCCTTGGCCTTGCACCAGTGCGGCAACGGAGAATTTCTCGATGGCACTGGTGCTCAGGTTGAGCAATATGAACAGCACTGTCAGCACGCCGATCATGGGTGTGAACAGGCGCACTCGGCCGTTCGCCGGCGGCGCGCCGGCATTGCCCGGGTTGCCCATCTCCGTTACCCGGTACACCCCGCTGCCTGGCAGCGATATCAATAGCAGCGCAGCAGCGCCGAACACTGCGCCCGTCGCCAGGGCTGCCCGTGTGCCCAACACGGCAGCGATACCGAGGAATATTGCCGGGGTTACCGCCGAGCCGAGAAAGCCGGCGAAGGTATGAATGGAGAATGACCGCCCCAGCCGGTCTGGCTCGATGCCCTTGGCCAGCAGCGCATAGTCGGCCGGGTGGTACACCCCGTTGGCCAGGCCGGCCAGCGCCATGCTCACCAGCAACACCGCATGGCCGGGGCTGGCGGCCAGCAGCAGGAAACTGAGGCTGCCCAGCAGCAGCCCGGCCTTGAGCACCTTGCGCGCGCCAAAGTGGTCGACGGCGTGACCCAGTGGGGCCTGCACCAGGGCAGAGACGATATTGAACACCGCCAGTGCTACGCCGAGTTCGACGAAACCGACCCCCAGCAGGGAGGGCAGCACTGGCAGCAGTGCCGGGATCAGCATGATGTGCACATGGCTGACGAAATGTACGGCGGCAACCTGGGTCAGCAGCTTGGGGGCGGCAACGTAGCGCATGTCGGGACCTGTAGACAGCGTGCGCGCCTGGCGCACGGCAAGGGGATGGAATGCCCGCGTGGCGGGCGTCGCTGCGCAGCGCCCGAAGGCGGCCATGCAAACGCCGGCAGCGATCCCGCCACCCAGCGCGTTGCCTGTTGCGCGGGTAACCCGCGCTTACAGGGCTGCGCTGTCGAGGGTCAGGCAGCCAGTTCGGTCAGCAGGTTTTTCAGATAGTCGCTGCCTTGCGCATCCAGCGCCTGCAACGGCAGGCGGGGCGCGCCGACATCCTGGCCCAGCAGCTTCAGGCCGGCCTTGATGGTGGTGGGCAGGCCGCGGCGGGTGATGTATTCCAGCAGTTCGTACTGGCGGTAGAACAGCGTGCGGGCTTCGGCCAGTTGGCCTTGCTGCACGGCGTCCCACAATGCCAGGTTCAATGCCGGAATCAGGTTGGGCGCGGCGGTGCACCAGCCGCTCGCGCCTGCCACCAGGGCCTCCAGGGTCAGTGGGTTGCAACCGTTGTAGAACGCTACCTGACCCTTGCTGGCCTGGAACAGGCGGTGCATGCGCTGAATGTCACCGGTGCTTTCCTTGACCATGGTCACATTCGGCACCTCGGCGAGGATGCGCAGGATCAGTTCCACCGACAGGTCGGTGCCGCTGGTGCCCGGGTTGTTGTAAAGCATGATCGGGATGTCGATGGCGGCGCCGACGGCCTTGTAGTGGGCCACCACTTCGGCTTCGGTGAGTTTCCAGTACGAAACGGGCAGCACCATGACCGCCGTGGCCCCGCATGCCTGCGCCAGGCGCGCACGCTCCACTGTGCGTGCGGTGGTCAGGTCGGAGACGCTGACCACGCTGGGTACGCGCCCGGCGATGCGCGCCTGGCTGAAGCGCACCACGCTTTCCCATTCGCTGTCGCTCAGGTAGGCCCCTTCGCCGGTGCTGCCCAGCGGCGCGATGGCGTGCACGCCGTGCTTGATCAATTGGTCGATGGACGTGCCCAAAGCCTCCAGGTCGAGTGTGCCGTCTGCCGAGAAGGGAGTGATGGTGTAGCCGATGACGCCGCGAATTACAGGTGTAGACATGACCAGGCACCTTTGCCGTTGTTGAGGGAAGAGTACAGCTTCGAGTCAGGCCAGGCAGTCGCCGTGGGCCCGCAAGGCACGCCGCGCGTAATAGCTGAACGCGGCGCCATGACGCTTAGGGGTGGAGATCCAGTCGTGGGCTTCCTTGCCCAGGGCTTCGGGGATGGGGCGGATGTCACCGGCCCCCATGGCCAGCAGCTGCATCCTGGCGGCCCGCTCGAACAGCAGGGCAAGCACGCAGGCTTCTTCGATCGAGCCGCCAGCGATCAGCAGGCCATGGTGGGAAAGCAGGATCGCGCGCTTGTCGCCGATGGCCGCCGCGATGATTTCGCCTTCTTCATTGCCTACCGGCACACCAGGCCAGTCCTTGAGGAACGCGCAATCGTCGAACAGCGGGCACAGGTCCATGTGCGAGATGGCCAGCGGTACCTCCAGCATCGACAGGGCGGCGCTGTGCAGCGGGTGGGTGTGGATGATGCAGTTGACGTCAGGCCGGGCGCGGTAGAGCCAGCTGTGGAAACGGTTGGCCGGGTTGGCCATGCCACGGCCTTGCAGCACGGTCAGGTCTTCGTCCACCACCAGCAGGTTGGAGGCGGCGATTTCGTCGAAGCCCAGGCCCAGTTGCTGGGTGTAATAGGTGCCAGGCTCCTGGGCGCGGGCGGTGATCTGCCCGGCCAGCCCCGAGTCGTGGCCGCCGTCGAACAGGATGCGGCAGGTGAGGGCCAGCTTTTGCCGGGTACTGTAGGTGTTGTCGGCCAGGGCCGTCAGCATCTGCTGCTGGGCGTGCTTGACCAGTTGGTCCTTGGGGGCGTGCATGGTGGTCGTCATGGGCGGTACCTGCAGGAAAGGGCGGTGGGTTGCTGAGCGACACAGGAAGGTCGCCAGGACACACGGCGATCATAATGACACCTTGTGTCATTATCAAGCATGAAATGACACAGTAAGTCTGCAGTGGGGCTCCAGAGGTGGCGTGCCGGGTGGCAAGGAGGTGCGCGAGGGGGCGTTGGCAAAGCGCGCGGCGCAGGCGCTTACACCGGCCGGGCCAGTGTTCGCAGCTGGCGCCGCGGCAAAAAGGCGCGCGTTACGCGCCTATGCAGCGCGAAGCGGGCAGCGGGGCCGGGTGCGCGTGCTGGTACTGCCGGAAGGCCTCGGCAATGGCATTGATCAGCGGCGCGTCGCTGAGCGGGTTCAAGGCCGGGAAGCGCTTGCCGTTGCAGTTGCCCTGGTAGGTCAGCACAGCCTCGACGCTGTGATCATGGTCCAGGTACACCTGCCTGATCGCCTGGGCGTCCAGGTTCTTCGCATCGTCGCAGCGCAGGGCGTGGTGAATGGCCAATGCCGCGCCAAAGGCCAGGGCCGGGGTGTCGATGCCGTGCCTGCCGGCCAGCTCGATGCTGCTGAGGATACGTTCATTGCGCTGCAGTTTGCGCAGCGGGTCGCGGCCGACGCGGGCGCACGGGTCCTTGAACGAGGTTTTGCAGCGCGCCAGGAAGGCGTCGGCGAACCGGCTGATCACCTCGCTCATTTGCGGGTACTCCGCTTCCAGGGCGGGCGCCACTTCCTGGCGTATCAGCCGCTCGGCCAGGGCATTGACGCGGGCGTCGCCCATGCCCTGGCCCACCCAGGCATGGCCCAGCAGGCTGGCGTACCAGGCAATGATCGCGTGCGGGCCGTTCCACAGGCGGTTCTTGATGACCTGGATCTGGGCAATGTCCGGCACCGTGTGCACTTGGCGCAGGCGTTCGAGCAGGTCGCTGCCGCGCTCGACATACAACGGCATATCGGCTTCGCTGTTGAACAGCACCAGGTGCAGTTGGCTCATGGCGCTGCTGGGCTGCGCAAAGGGCCTGAAATGCCCGAGCAATCGCTCGTATTCAGCCGGCGGCGCCGAGGCACTGCGGGGTGCGGCAGGCTCTTCTTCCAGGCTGTTGCGAAACATCTGCGACTTGATCCGCAATTGCCGCACCAGCGCATCGTTGCTCAGCTTGGAAACGATGCGGCTGACTACCGTTTCCGCGAAATGGGTCTTGAGCATTACCTGCTCGCAGATGGCCGGCGGGCACAATGTCGCCAGCTCGGCTTGCACATGCCGGCGCACGAACGCGCCGCCACCCACCTTGTTCAGCACGATCAGCAACGTCAGTTCGCGGCCGCGGCGCTCGAAGCGCTGCAGCAGGCCTTGGGCAATTACCCTGGCCTGGTTGCGAATCGCCTGTTCAGGCAGGCTCAGGCCGATGATCTCGGCGTCGTTGTACATGGCGATCACCGCCTGTTCGTCGTCCAGGTCGATCATGCGCACATTGTCGATGGTCTGGTCGAACGAGGTGCTGCCATAGCGCACGCTGTAGCTGCCGAAGGCACTCACGCTCTCGCGCAGCATGCGTGAGCGGGTAGCGGCGATGATTTCGCAGGGCCGGGTGTAGCCGTCCCAATGGGAAAACACCTGGGTCAGGTAGCCGCCGCCGATGGCGCCAAAGCCATGAATACCGACACGGAACTGGTTCAACGACGCCGGGAAGGGTTCGCTGAGCGCGGGCATGCCCAGCTCGGGCACGCATGCATTCAGGTCGGCGAGGAACTCCGGCATGCTGTGGTAAGCCTTGAGTGCGCCGGCCTTGATTTCGGCTGCAGGTGGCTTGATGTCTTCGATCAGAATCGCCTGGCCCTCGGCACGCATGGCCGACAGCATGCCGTTTTCCGAATCCTCGACCATGAAGCACTGCGCTGGCGGGCAGTTGAGTGCGCGGGCGGCCTTCAGGAAGATCTCCGGGTGGGGTTTGCCCTGGCTGACTTCATCGCCACACACGGTGATGTCGAAGTACTTCAGCACATTGGCGTTGATCAGGTATTCCTCGGCGATGGCGCGGCGGCTGGAGGTGGCCACGGCCATGGTCAAGCCGGCCTTGCGCAGGCGCTCCAGCACCTCCAGCAGGCCGGGCTTGATCGGCACGCCGTGATTGCGCACGTACTCCAGCTCCAGTTCATCGGCGCGCTGGCGGATGGCGGCATAGGGGAAGTCTTCGCCGTTATGCGCCTTGGCCAAGGCTTCGGCTTTTTTCGCGCTCAGGCCCAGAGAGCCGAGCAGTGTGTGCTCGCCCAGCGGTTTGCCGAAGATTTCCAGCGACGCTTGCTTGAGGGTCTTGAAGCGCAGGCGTTCGGTGTCGAAGAGGGTGCCATCCATATCGAAGATAGCGCTGAAGATGCGTTTGCCGTGAAAGAAAAGCATGGGTTGTTGCCCCTTGTCGGTGGGTCGGACATCCCGCCTGCAACAGGCGAGCATGGCGTGCGAGCTGCAGCAATGGCAGTCAGGTAGGGGGCACGCGGTCGACAGGAGGGCGCTGGGGGGTAACGCAGAGATAGGGCGGGATGGAGCGGGGGGTACACAGCAGGTTGGCGAACCTGGAAGCGAGGCGGGCGGCACGTTTGGCCTTGAGGTCACGCCCACTGGCTGCAGTCGGTTTTGCAGGCAGTGGGCGCAAATAGCGATGGATACGTGTGATTCCGAGCATGAGGTACTGTGAGTCCTTTTTCGACTTTGGTAATCCTTTTTCAGCCTTGCACGTATGCGCCGCGACATGCAAGGCTTGGCCTTTCGCTCGTCTTGCACAACCAGGTGAACCGCCATGACCCAAGCTACCGACCAGGCCTTCTACGACCGTGCCGATGCGCACATAGAACTGGCCAACCAGCAGATCGACAGGGTCGAGGACCTGGGCAAGGTTAGCGCCTCGCTGACCTTTGGTGCTGCGCGCTTCAGCGCCTGGATGAGCGCCCGCAGCTTCAAGAGCGGCGCCGAACTGGGCGCTGCGCGGGACGAGATCCTGAAATACTTCTGCGAGCAGTACCGAATGATGCTCGAAGATAACCTGGACGAGCATATCAAGCATTTTGAACAGTACATGTTGGGCAAGAATGACTAACACCGCAGGTCGCTTGCCACAGCCTCTTCAGCGCCTTCTGGCCAACAGCTGCCAGCCCTGATGCCATCCCTGTGGGAGCGGGCGAGCCCGCGAAGAAACCAGCGCGCTGCATGGCACCGGCTGAGCCGGTGTTCGCGGGCATGCCCGCTCCCACAGGTTACTGCGTCGGCTTTGATCGCTGCGCTATGCCTGTGAGGGCTGGTTGGAGATGCAAGGAAAGGGTGGATCGGGGGCTATCTTCTTCAACATTGGAAAATGCATTCTCGATGCCGCCAACCATCACTACCACGGGACTGGACGCCTATTGGCCAACACCTGCCAGCCCTGATGCGATCCCTGTGGGAGCGGGCGAGCCCGCGAAGAAACCAGCGCGCTGCATGGCACCGGCTGAGCCGGTGTTCGCGGGCATGCCCGCTCCCACAGCTATTGCACCTTTGTCTTGGCTACGATATCGCCAGCGGTGATGGCGTGGGCCGGACGCCATGTCCGGCCCTGAACCGCCTGTTGCGCCTTGGGTCAACGGCGCAGCAGGCGAGAAATCACCAGTGTGACGGCGGCGGTGATGGCCAGTGCGGCGATAGGCTTTTCCTTGACGAACGAAGTCACCGTGTCCACGGCATCACCATAGGTCTTGGTCACCTGGCCTGCCGCCTGACGCGCATCGCCTTCGGCTTCCAGCGCCGGGTCTTCGACCAGCCGGCCTACAGCGCTCTGCGCCTTGCCTGCAAGGTTCTCGGCAACACCTTCGATCTGTTCGCGTTTCATGATGGCTATATTCCTTCCTGTAAGCGGCTTTGGGTTGATAGCACAGGGTTAGGGAGGTGAAGGGCGGCAATGGTTCCAACTACTCATCACCTTCAAGCCACACGCCCCTGCAGGGAATCGCACGTGGCGTGAGTGGGCGAGGCTAGCGCGCCTTCTTTTCCAGAATCCGCGCGCCGCTCCCTTCCTTGGCCAGCACATCCCCGGGATTGCGCAGGGGGCAGTCCTGCAGTGACAGGCAGCCGCAACCAATACAGTTGTCGAGGCTGTCGCGCAGCGCCTCCAGGGTACGGATGCGTGCATTCAGGTCTTCGCGCCAGGCGCTCGACATTTCGCCCCACTGCGCCGCGGTCAGCTTGCTGTTGGGCGCATAGCGGCTCAATGCCTGGCGGATTTCCTCCAGTGCGATACCGGTGCGCTGTGCCACCTTGATGATCGCCAGGGTGCGCAGTACCAGCGAAGGGTAGCGGCGCTGGTTGCCCGCCGTACGAACGCTGGCGATCAGCCCCTTGGCTTCATAAAAGTGCAGCGCTGACACTGCCACACCGCTGCGCTTGGCGACTTCGCCCACTGTAAGCATCCGTGTGTTGTCTGCTGCCATGCCTGTCGACCTTGCCTTGGGTTGAGCGCTGTAAGGGCGCCTTGAGTTGTGAAACGGCTTACCCCGCTGCGCGATCCCGGCGCAACTGGGTAACCAGGGTAAAACGGTCATGCGGGTGGATCGTCTCGGCCACGGCCATCAGGTCGCCGTTCTCTTCGCGGTAGTGGCGAATGATCTGCAACCCCGCCGAACCCACCTGCGCCTTCAGCGCGTGGGCCAGCTCTGCCGTCAGCGCTACCGCCCGTACTTGCTGGTCGATCACCGCGATCGCGCGGCCGTAATGCTGCTCGATCAGCCTGGCAATCGGCTGTTCGGGCTGCTCGCGAGCGCGTTCGATGACTTCGCCGTAGTCCCGCTGTGCATAGACCTGGGTGCAGCATAGCGGCGGCGCAGCCTGCGCCACGGCGATGCTCGACAGGCAAAAGTAGTGCTCACCGGGCACCAGCCCCAGCCGTGCCGCCTGGCCCAGGTCGGCAACGAAGTGCTGCACATCGCGGATCTGCCAGCGCTGATCTGGCGCCAGCTGTGCCAGGTCGGCGACGCTGGCCAGCGACTGCGTGTAGCCCCCGCGGGGGCTGCTGGCCTCGACCCGGGTGCCGACGCGCTTGCGTCGCGATACCAGCCCCTGGCCGAGCAACTGGTCGATCGCGGCACGTACCGTGTGCCGGCTCACACCGTAAAGGTCGCACAGCTCGTGCTCGGTTGGCAGCAGGCTGCCCACCGGATACCGGCCATTGGCAATGCCTGCCATCAAGTCCTTGGCCACAGTGGCATAGCGCGTCGGGTTCATACCTGTGTTCTGTCTCGCACCTGTCGTCGGCCGAGAGTGTACCAGCGACGTGTGCCGGGTGGTCGGCGAGCAGGCTGCACCTGGCGGTGCAGCCCAGCACCCACGGGGCCCGCTGACGCTTTTCAGGTGTTCTGCCTGGCCCGCAACAGCATCGCCGCCAGGGCGCACCCGAGCAAGGCCAGGCACGCCAGGTAGAATGCGTCGCTGTAGGCCATCAGGTACGCTTCGCGGCGAATGGTTGCCGCCAACCCCTCCAGCGCCTGCTGCTGCTGCGGCAACCAGCTCTGCACCGTGTGGTTGATGCGTTCCTGCATGCCCGGCTCGAACACGCTGACCTGCTCGTGGATACGTTCGCTGTGGAAACGCTCGCGGGTGGCCACCAGCTGGGTCAACCCGGCCGTCCCTACCGCGCCCCCCAGGTTGCGCAGCATCGAGAACACGGCCGACGCCGACCCGGCTTCACGCTTGTCCAGCCCGGCCACCGCCAGCACCGACAACGCTACCATGATGAACGGCTGGCCGATGCCACGTACCACAGTGGATGGGATGATCACGTTGTCGGCACTGTCGGCGCTCAGGCTTGCCCCCAGCCAGCAACCCAGGGCCATGATCAGGAAACCGCTGGCGACCATGAACTTGGCGCTGGTCCAGCCCATCAGCCGCGGCATCATGGGCGCCAGCAGCAACTGAACCACGCCATAGGCGATCAGTGCTACACCCACGTCGTGGGCGCTGAAGCCCTGCAGTTGCGACAGGTAGTTGGGCACCAGGAACACCAGGCCGAAGGTTGCCGCGCCGAAGATGAACATGGCCACACTGGCGACGCCGAAGTTGTAACGCCCCAGCAAGCGCAAATTGATGAAAGCGCGCTGGCCGCGCAGTTGGGTAACCACGAACACCACCAGGGCAATTCCGGCGATCGCGCTCATGCCAACGATGAACGATGAGCCGAACCAGTCCAGCCTGCCGCCTTCTTCCAGCACGATCTGCAAGCCACCCAGGCCGATCACCATGGCCGCGATACCCAGCCAATCGCCCTTGCGCAGCAGCGCGAGTTGCATCGGCCTTGCGTCGATCGACCAGGCGATGGCGAACAGCAGGGCGATACCCGGGAACAGTTGCAGGTAGAAGATCCAGCGCCATGAATAGGCGTCGGTCAGCCAGCCGCCAATCGACGGCCCGGCCGCCTGTGCCACGCTGTTGGCCAGGCTGAACAGCGCCATGCCCATGGCCATCTTGCTGGCTGGCAGCTCGGTGATGATCAACTGGAACGACAGCGGGATCAGCACCGCGCCGGCCGCGCCCTGCACTACGCGCAGGGTGATCATCGTTTCCAGGTTGGGGGCCCACGAGCAGGCCACCGAGGCCAGCAGGAAGATCAGCGAGCCGGTCCACATCACCCGGCGCAGCGAAAACACTTCGACCAGCCACGCGGTCAGCGGGATCATGACGATTTCCGCCACCAGGTAGGCGGTGGAGATCCATGAGCCTTCCTCGAAGCTGGCCCCCAGCGAGCCACGGATTTCCGGCAGCGCGGCGCTGGTGACATGCACGTTCATGCCGGCCATGAAGCAGCCGAACAGGCCGCCGAGCACGGCGACCCAGGCGCGCAACGAGACGGGTTGCTCAGTGGCCATCGGCAACCTCGGCGTGGCGGGTGTCGACGATGCTCACCACCGACATGCCCGGCAGCAGCTGCGGGCCTGCGGGCGCTGGGTCGAGCAGGATGCGCACCGGGAAGCGCTGGACGATCTTGGTGAAGTTGCCAGTGGCGTTGTCCGACGGCAGCAGGGCGAAGACATTGCCCGAGGCGGGGGAGAAACTGGCCACACGGCCGTGCAGTGGCTGGCCGGCAAAGCTGTCGACGCGGATTTCCACGGGTTGCCCGGGGCGCATGCGGGCCAGTTGCGTTTCCTTGTAGTTGGCGACCACGTAGGCCTGCTGTACCGGCACCACTGCCAGCAGCGGCTGGCCGGGCACCACGTACTGGCCAGCACGCACGCGGCGTTGGCCCACGATGCCAGCGAGCGGGGCGCGAATCACGGTGTCGTGCTGGTCCTGGCTGGCCAGTTGCCGGCGAGCCTGGGCGTGGGCCAAGGCGGCTGCGCGCTGTTGCAGTTCGGCGTCGGCCTGGGTGGAGCGGGCCTTGGCCATGGCCAGTTGAGCGCGTTGTTCGCGCAGCGCGGCCTGAGCCCCTTGCAGCGCCGCTTGTGCCTGGGCCGCCTGGGCGTTGGCACTTTCCAGCCGCTGCGCGGTGGCCGCTTGATCGCGTACCAGGCCGCGGTAGCGCTGCACGTCCAGGGCAGTGCGTTGGCGTTCGGCGGTGGCGCTGCGCACGGTCGCTTCAGCCTGCTGGATGGCGTGCTGGCGCTGGTTGATGCGCTCGGCCGCCAGCTGTTGGCCAGCCTGTGCGGCGGCCAGTGCTGCCTGGGCTTCGGCCACGCTGGCCTGGGCCTGCTCGACACGCGCGCGGTAGTCCTGGTCTTGCAGCCGTACCAGTACATCGCCGGCCTGGACTGGCTGGTCGTCCGCCACCTCCACCTTGGCAACATAGCCGGCAACGCGCGGGCTCAGTGCCACCCAATCGGCACGGACATAAGCATCGTCGGTGGTCTGCAGGTAGCGGCCGGTGGTGAGCCAGTAGCTGGCGAAGGCCAGCACCGTGACGGCCGCCAGGCTGCCGCTGGCGATCCAGGCCTGGCGGCGGCGGGGTCTGGTGCTGGCTTGCTGTGCTGCTTCGGCGGGGGCGTTCTGTTCTACGGCGGCATTCATGTTCGGTTTCCATTTCTGATGTTGGGGCTGCTGCGCAGCCCATCGCCGGCAAGCCCACAGGGATCGCCTTAGGGCTGACAGGTGTTTGCCACAAGGTATGGCAGCGCCTGTTAGAGCGAGCGCCGCCCGCGCGGCGCAATCGCGAGCTGCGCTCGCTCCTACGTTTGTTTCGGGCCAATT